>NZ_JBEAID010000071.1:0-81038 GCF_040064585.1 Klebsiella sp. CN_Kp113
CTCTTTAAGCCATCTTAAATGACTCTGAGGTGTCTGTTAAACCCGTGGCGATTCAAAGTGCCGCCATGTTCCCCTATCAGCCAATCAACAGTATCACCTGTAAGTCGATTGATAGTCACATTTGACACTAATCCCCAAGATTTTTGATCCCTGGAACCTTCAATCTTGTACTCTATCTTCTTATCAGTGATTGTTGGGCGAACCACTCGAAACCATGTATCGTCACGTCCTTGAGGAATTCCATCTATATCGACTATGACAGCCTCAGTGAGCCAACTGGTGCTTTGCTCATTACCAACGCACTCATCCCCTTCATCTACTCGAATATCAAAGCACAGTTTATCTTTAGATAGATAGGGAGAGGGCCGGAGGCCCATCGCTGATGGGTCATTAGGATCTTGTGGCTTACATACGATTAAAGACGGCTCTGAGCCTATCACAGGGAGACTTACTAATAGGGCCAAGGCAAAGATTTTGTTTTTCATAATGTCAACTTTCCATGTCACAGTGAAACTGCAGTTAAGGATCTACATTCCAAATTTGCTGTTGAGTATACCCCTAACTAAATGGCTGAAAAACGAACAAATGTCGACAGCAGAAAAATTAATGGGGGTATATTTGGGGGTATGTGGAAAATTTAATATTAAAAAAATCGCATTAAATCAGTAGCTTGAGTGTTTTCGTTTTGTTCCTATTATCGCACCAGTTAAATCAAATAGTTACATAAACCACTATCCTTAAATCCTCTCTGGGGTTACACCGGGGTTGCTTTTACCCTGAGGTCGACACAGTCAAACTCACTGTTCTTATCGCTGAGATAGAGCATCACAACTGCCATACACAGTTCAGGATAGAAACCCCCACGATGAGTTTTAAAAACACATTAGCTTCGATATGAAGTGTCTTTTGGCATGCATACGCTTTTTCCATCTTCAGCCTTAAAAAGTTTCGCATTTATATCAATAGCTTACTCAAAATTCTTTGGATCTCCCCTTCTCTCCCACGCCCCATCCGGCCATTGATGAGAAAGATGAAGTAGGCGTCACATTGCGACCAGAACGCAAGCTGGAATACCAGGCAAGATCACGGCCGCGATAGCGCCCCCGGAGTGCCACCGTGCGCGGCGATGAACATGGCGACGGCCGAGCGACAATAAGCTTCGATTTCGTCGTCGTCCTCTGCTCTGGCCTCATCAAAGCGCGCGATCATCAGAAGGTCGGAGCCTTTGAAAAGCGCGGCAAACAAACGAGCGGACTGGTGAGGATCGGGCACGTTCAGAAGCGCCTTTGCGTGCAGCTGGCGCAAAAAAGCCTCGACCTGGGTGATGACATGAGCAGGGCCGGCTTCGTAATGGAGCTTGCTTAACGACGCCTGATTCTTCTTATCGGCCGTAACCATGGCTTCGACGCCGCGAACGTCCGATCTCAACAGCGTGCGAAGCAGTAATGACCCCACCGCCATCAGCTGCTCTTCGACCGAACCCTCAACGCCTTCCAGAAGGACCTGCGGTGCAAACGACTGACTGCAGCCGGCCACGATGGCCGCACTGAACAGCGCCTCTTTATTCTCGAAGTGCCGATATATGCTGAGCTTGGATATCTTCGCTCGCTGGGCGACCTTATCCAGGGTCGTCGCCTGAAATCCCAATTCCAAAAAGAGTTCGGACGCGGCGTCAACGATGGTTTGGCCAAGCGCCTCGTTGACGGGCCGGCCCCGCCTGGTCTGGCTGTTTTTATGGGTCACGAAATATAGTCCTTGACAGTATCCTAATTCTATAATTAGGATACCAACAAGTATCACAAATATGCAAGGCGCGCCACACCCAACCATCTTCCCGCATCCAAAACACGGAGCCCATCACCATGAATGACGTTATCATCATCGGCGGCAGCTTTGCCGGCCTTGCCGCCGCCCTGCAGCTTGGACGCGCCCGTCGCAAAGTCACGGTCCTCGACACTGATCGGCCACGCAATCGCTTTGCCGGCTATTCGCATGGTGTGCTCGGCCACGACCACAAGCCGCCGCAGGACATCCTGGTCGAGGCACGTCAGCAGCTGGCGCGCTATCCAACGATCGAGCTGGTCAATGCGCGGGCCGAAAGCGTATCCGGCACCATCGACGATTTCTACGTCGTCACTGACGATAACGAAAGCCTGAGGGCGCGCCGCCTGATCCTGAGCTATGGCATCACTGACCAGATGCCTGATATTCCTGGCTTTGCTGAAGGCTGGGGGACGTCCATCATACCTTGCCCCTACTGCGACGGCTTTGAAGTCGCCGACCAGCATTGGGGCCTCATCTGGTCTGGCCCGCAGTCGCACAATCAGGTCAGGCTCTTCCATGACTGGACCGACAGGTTGACGGTCTTTACCGATGGTCACGACATCGCACCCGAAATCCGAACCGACCTCGTCCGCCGAAACAAAGCCGTCGTTGAAGGCAAGATCGTGGAAATTTTCGGTAATGAAGGCCATAAGTCCACCGTCCGACTCGATAACGGCCCCGCTGTCGCGGTCGATATCCTCTTCGCACATCCCCGTACCTGGCCATCCGCAAGTTTGCATAAGTCCCTAGGTCTCGCCACGGTTGATACGCCAACCGGCCTCGTACTCAAGACCAATGAGCGCCGCGAAACCAGCAAGCCAGGCATCTACGCCGCTGGCGACCTCGCCAACCCGGGAATGCCCTCGGTCACTACGGCAACATGGCAAGGCGCGATGGCGGGTATCTTCGCCCAGCAATCGATGCTCACTTGAGTGCAAACACATCGATCGCCCCAGTTCAATTTCATAACAGACAGGAGTCCCCCGTGGCCGCCATAAAACCATTCAAACCTTTAGACGAGAAGATCGGTAGCTGAATCAGCGAACTCCTGCGCCCCCTTCTTTTTTAAATGTCAAAAAAGCAGCGCAAGATAATTTATCTGGTTTAGTTTTAACAATATCTCTATGCAATTACATTTATTGCACCAGGGCTGATACATTTGCTCCCCGTCGGTGCAAGAACCCCGGAAAAAGCGGGCTAAATCCTTTTTTAAATGGCACCATTCTTGCTTTATCTCTTTTTCACACAATGGAGAGGTAATAAATATGGAATCGGTATTAAGTCATTTTACGGCCAGTCATGACGAATATTATACTGATGAAACGGTTTCAACCTTTGGCATATTGCAGACTCTCCCTGAACACATTCCGTCAAAAGAAAACCATATTGTCCCTGACGAAATAATTCAGAAATGGGTAAGCGCGAAATATGATGCTTTATTACCGGGCCTGGGGGAATTCCTGTAGGAGGAGACCATGCGATATATACCTGGCAGGATCCCTGTGATACTAGCGGTCAGTAATCTGTTTTTTACCTGTGCCGTGTCTGTTGATCTGACTATTGCCACCCTGGTGGGCTATCAGCTGGCGCCATCTGATCAACTGGCGACGGTTCCGTTTGCTCTTATCACGGTCGCCGGCGCGTTCTCGAGTCTGTTTGCGGCCGGCATGATTGGTCGGGGAAACGAAAAACTCGCGTTTATTCTGGGCTCTTTATGCGGTACCGCGGGCGGATTTTTGTCTTTTCTCGCTGTGCAGAACGGCAGTTTTTTACTTTTTTGTACCGGCTGCTTTCTCGTAGGTGTCTATCAGGCTTTCAGCCAGTACTATCGACTGGTTGCTGCCGATCACTCCCCACCGGAAGTGAAGGGGCAGTCAATCTCCCTGGTCATGATTGGCGGCGTTGTGGCCGCTATCCTGGGGCCGTTGCTGACGATTGTTGCACGGGATATCCCCGGTCTCCCTCGCTTTGCCGGTGTTTATCTCGTTGTGGCGGGACTGGGGATTCTGTCCGCGCTTAACCTGGCTCTGTTCCTCGATCGTTCAAAAAGAGACGTCCCCTCCCCGGACACCCGGGCGATCCCGGGAGTATCGCCAACCAGTCGGGAATTAATGAAACGTCCAGATTATCGTACGGCCTGGTTTCACCTGGTTATTGGCTCCTTCGTTATGCTTTTTCTGATGACGGCGGCCCCCCTCTCCGTTACGCACCACCACTCGATGAATGATGGTGCACTGGTCATTCAGCTGCATCTGCTGGGGATGTATGTCCCTTCACTGTTTACCGGCCTCCTGATACGAAAACTGGGGCTTACCGTTCTGCTGTACGCAGGAATTGCGCTCAACATATCCGCTGTCGCGATAAATCTGACCGGGGAAACGATGCTGGCATACAGCTTAAGTCTGCTTCTGGTCGGGGTCGGATGGAACTTTATGTTTGTTGGCGGCTCGACGCTGCTCAGTCTGTCCTACCGTGATAATGAGCGAAAAAAAGCGCAGGGCCTGGCCGAAACCAGCCGCTTTGTTTTCTCCGCGATAGCCACATCCGGAGCGGGCGTGATGCTGGCCTTGCTGGGCTGGAAGCTGCTGGGTCTGATGATGATACCGGTTTTACTGGTCTGTCTGGTTTCCACCTGGCAGTACAGCCAGGCGATGAGGAAAGCAAGTGTGACCGCCTCAGATCCTGCAGAAGACGGTTCATGAATCCCGCTCAGTCCTGGTATGTGTGAAAAGCCCCTTTCCGCAAGGAAGGGGGGCAGTTCAGAAAGACGGGGATATAAGGGGGTTCCGCTAACGGCCCGCATTCCCCCACTCTTCAGAAGAAGTCAGGCAGGCGGTAAGCCGTTGCTTTATTTTACCTTTTCTATCGCCTTCGGCTGTTTTACAGACTTTTTGGGTGCCTGTGTTTTCAGCTTTTCAATATACGAGTTCACATTCCGGGCTCGCCGTACTGCTCTCGTCCCCACTGCAACGCAGTATTAATCAACCTCTCCAGCAGTTGTTGCGCCTGCTGCCCTTTCTCCGGAAGATAAGCAAAGCTCTCCTCATCCATATAGCAGCACTGGGCCATTTCTAGCTGAACAGCATGAATATGGTTGGCGGGATCGCCATAGTGACGGGTGATATATCCGCCCTTAAAGCGGCCATTGAGTATCCGGCTATACTGCGGGAACGCATTGCAGCTTGCCAGCAGCGCCTGGCTAAGCTGCGTCGAACAGCTGGCGCCGTCCGCCGTACCAAAGTTCAGATCCGGCAGTCGCCCTTCAAACAAGCGCGGCACCACGGATTTGATCGAGTGCGCATCCCACAACAGCGCATAGCCAAATTTCTCACGCAGGCGTGTCAGTTCAGCGGCAAGCGCCTGGTGATAAGGCTGCCAGACCTGTTTTAGTATCGCGTCCTTCGCCGCCGCGTCAGGCGCACCGCCAGGCACGAACAGGGCTTCGCCGTCAAAAAAGATATCGGTAAACAGCCCGGTTGTCGCCGTGCTGTAAAGCGGTTTATCATCCGCCGGGCGATTGATATCCACCACATAGCGGGAATAGCGGGCGCATAACGTGCTGGCCCCCATGTCCGCGATGGTCTGATAGAGCAAGGGAATATGCCAGTCGGTATCTTCCAGACGCTTCGCCCTCGGCGTGAGCCCCTGGGCGACTTCGGGGGTTAATAACGTTCCCGGGTGGGGCATACTGACCAGCAGCGGCAGGTTCCCCTGCTGCAAATCAAACGCCTTAATCACAATAAACCTCCTTACCTTGATAAATCACCTGTTTCGAAAGGGAGCCTCCCAGCCAGTAGCTTAGCTCCGCCGGATAAGCGATATCCCACGCCACGAAGCTGGCCTCTTTTCCGGCTTCCAGAGAACCACAAACGGTATCCAGCCCCAGCGCCTTCGCGCCGTTAAGCGTCACGCCAGCCAACGCCTCTTCCGGCGTCATGCGGAATAGCGTACAGGCCATATTCATCATCAGACGCAGGGACAACACCGGCGAGGTGCCGGGATTTAAATCGCTGGCGAGGGCAATCGGCACCCGGTACTGACGCAGCAGATCCAGCGGCGGTAGCTGTTTCTCACGCAGGAAGTAATAGGCGCCCGGCAGCAGCACCGCCACCGTCCCATGGCGTGCCATTGCGGCGATATCTTCTTCGCACAAATATTCCAGATGATCCGCCGACAGCGCATGGTAGCGAGCGGCCAACGCCGCCCCATGCTGTAGCGTTAGCTGTTCAGCATGGAGCTTCACTGGCAGCCCCAGTTCCCGGGCCTTCTGAAAGACCCGCTCCACTTGCGAGGGCGAAAATGCCAGGTGTTCGCAGAACGCATCCACCGCATCCACCAGCCCTTCCTGATGCAGTTCCGGCAGCAGTCGTTCGCAAATATAGTCAATCCAGGCATCCGCCCGCTCCTGATACTCGACGGGCACCGCATGGGCCGCCAGGCAGGTACTGCGCACGGTCAGCGGCAATATGTCGCCTAAACGGCGGATCGCCCGCAGCATTTTACGTTCGTTAGCCAGATCCAGGCCGTAGCCGGATTTGATCTCCAGCGCCGTTACGCCGTCCCGGCATAGCTCCCGGATACGCTGCCGCGCGCTCTCCAGCAACTGGCTTTCGCTGGCCTGTCGCGTGGCGTTGACTGTACTGGCGATCCCGCCGCCGCCAGCCGCGATCTCCGCATAGCTCGCCCCGTTGAGACGCATTTCAAATTCCCGGGCCCGGTCGCCGCCAAACACCGCGTGGCTATGACAATCCACCAGTCCCGGCGTGACCACCCTGCCCTGCAAATCCACCCGCTGCGCAACGGGCAAGTCCGGCAATTCTGCCCGGTTCCCGACCCATAACAGCACTGCGCCGTCGGTCAGCATCGCGCCATCGTCAAGCAACTGATAATGCCCAGCGGCCATGGTGGCGATCCGGCAGTGATGCCAAAGGGTATACATGACGCTCTCCTTTAACGACTGATGGCGGCGCCAGCCGCCGCTGCGGACTGCGCTTTGCGCAGGACATAGTAGAGCCCCGCCGGTAGCGCCAGCCCAATGAGCCAGGAGATATCGATACCGCCCAGCATCTTCACAAATGGGCCGGAATAGAATCCACTATCAATAAACGGCGTCTGTACCGCCACTCCAACGAGATAAACCCCGAGCCCCGTCACATTCCACGCCCGATATTTCCCGTTCGGATCGTTCAGCGCCTCCATGTCTATAGCCTGATGGTTGAAGAAATAGTAATCCACCAGGTTAATCGCGCTCCACGGTGTAAAGAAAGTTAACAGAAACAACAGGAAGGATTTAAAAGCCGACAGGAAAGAGTGTTGCCCGATAATCGCGATAGCGGTCGCCAGGGTAATAATCATCGCCAGCACCAGCAGACGTACCGACTGGCTTACGCGCACTCGCTGCTTCCCGCAGCTGTACACCGTCGCCAGGCACATCAGGCTGCCGTAGGCATTCAGGGTATTGATCGTCAGTTTACCAAACGCGATGCTCAGATATAACAGCGTGGCAATCGCGCCGGTGCCGCCCAGGCCGACGATATAGTCCACCTCATGACCGACCAGTTTTCCCTGCGAGAGAGCGGCAGCCAGCACCCCGACGGTCATGGCGATTTGCGCGCCAATCACCGAACCGCTCCCGACGGCGAAAAAGACCTTCCCGGGAGAGGTGCTGCGCGGTAGATAGCGGGAATAATCGGCAACATAGGGGCCAAAGGTGATCTGCCAGGAAGCCGCAAGGCCGGTGGCGGTTAAAAACGTACTCCAGCTAAAGGGTCGGATACTCAGCAGGTCGCCAATAGCCGGAAAGGAACTGATTTTCCACAGCAGGTAGATAAACGCGATAATCCCCACCAGGCTCGCCAGCTTACCCAACAGGTGGATCAAACGATAGCCGACATAGGCGATAACCAGCGTGGCGGCAGCAAAAAGCAGAATGCCGCTGGTTTCCGTAGTATGGAAAACCGCTGAGATCGCCTGGCCGGACAGCACCGCCCCGGTGGCGATAAAGCCAAGGTACATCAGGCAGACCAGCAGAATCGGCAGGCAGGCGCCGTAGACGCCGAACTGTACCCGGCTGCTGATCATCTGTGGTATCCCCAGCTGCGGCCCTTGCGCGGCATGCAATGCCATCACAATCCCACCGGCAATCTGCCCCAGCATAAGACCGGCCAGCGACCAGAAAACATCCCCGCCGAATACAATAGTTAATGCGCCAGTGACCATGGCGGTGATTTGCAGGTTAGCCCCCAGCCACAGGGTGAACTGGCTAAAAATGCTACCGTGGCGTTCACCGTCAGGGATGGGTTCAATAGAACGTGTTTCGATGTATGTTGTGTTGTTATTATTCATGGCAGCACTCCGGTGAGGCGAAGGGGATACATTGCCCCCTTCGCCGGAGAAATTAGTCCGCAATCATTGGCAAGTTGAGTCCTTGCTCTCTGGCGCATTCAATCGCGATGTCATAACCCGCATCCGCATGGCGCATCACACCGGTGGCCGGGTCGTTGCTCAGCACCCGGGCGATGCGCTCCGCCGCTTCATCGCTGCCGTCGCATACAATGACGACGCCGGAGTGCTGGGAGAAGCCCATCCCTACGCCGCCGCCATGGTGCAGGGAAACCCAGGTCGCTCCACTGGCGGTATTCAGCAGCGCGTTCAGCAACGGCCAGTCGGAGACCGCGTCGGAGCCGTCCTGCATCGCTTCCGTTTCGCGGTTAGGGCTGGCAACGGAGCCGGAGTCAAGATGATCGCGGCCGATCACGATCGGTGCCGACAGCTCGCCGCTGCGGACCATTTCGTTAAACGCCAGGCCCAGCCGGGCGCGCTGTCCCAGGCCGACCCAGCAGATCCGGGCCGGCAGCCCCTGGAAGCTGATGCGCTCTCTGGCCATATCCAGCCAGTGGTGGAGGTGTTCATCATCGGGTATGAGCGCTTTAACTTTCGCGTCGGTGCGGTAGATATCCTGCGGATCGCCGGAAAGCGCCGCCCAGCGGAATGGGCCAATCCCCCGGCAGAACAGCGGACGAATATAGGCGGGAACAAAGCCTGGGAAGTCAAAAGCGTTTTCCACCCCCATCTCTTTCGCCATCTGGCGGATGTTGTTGCCGTAATCGAAGGTGGGAATGCCCTGCTGCCTGAAGGCGAGCATGGCTTTAACGTGTTCGGCCATTGAAGATTTCGCCGCGTTGATCGTCTCCACCGGGTGGGACTGCGCGCGAGCGCGGTAGTCTTCCCAGCTCATGCCCAGCGGCAGATAACCGTTGAGGGGATCGTGTGCGCTGGTCTGGTCGGTCACCATATCCGGGCGCACGCCGCGTCTTACCAGCTCCGGTAAAATTTCCGCCGCGTTGCCATGCAGCGCGATGGATACCGCTTCTCCTTTTGCGGTATAGCGGGCGATGCGGGTCAGGGCGTCATCCAGGTCGCTCGCCTGCTCATCGACGTAGCCGGTACGCAGACGGAAGTCGATACGCGACTGCTGGCATTCAATATTCAGCGAACAGGCTCCCGCCAGGGTTGCGGCCAGCGGCTGGGCGCCGCCCATGCCCCCCAGACCCGCTGTCAGCACCCAGCGTCCGCGCAGGCTACCGTTATAGTGCTGGCGCCCGGCTTCCACAAACGTTTCGTAAGTGCCCTGAACAATGCCCTGGCTGCCGATGTAGATCCATGAGCCGGCCGTCATTTGCCCGTACATCGCCAGACCTTGTGCATCAAGCTCGTTGAAGTGCTCCCAGTTTGCCCAGTGCGGTACGAGGTTGGAGTTGGCGATCAGCACCCGCGGGGCGTTGTCGTGGGTTTTGAAAACCCCCACCGGTTTACCGGACTGGATCAACAGCGTTTCATCATCATTGAGCTGCTTCAGGGTCTCAACGATCTTGTCGTAGCATTCCCAGTTGCGGGCCGCCCGGCCAATACCGCCGTACACCACCAGCTCTTTTGGATTTTCGGCGACATCAGGATCCAGGTTGTTCATCAGCATGCGCAGCGGCGCCTCTGTGAACCAACTTTTTGCGTTCAGCTTAGTGCCTCGCGGGGCTCTTATTTCAACATCGCGAAAACGGGTTGCTTGTTTACTCATGCGCTTTACCTTCTTATCCGTTACCTGTCATATGTTAATTAATTGTTAGTTTTGTTATTTGCGTTTTAATTGTATATACATGATAAGCATATTGGATGCCAGGTTAGAAATTAATTTATAAAACCAATAAAATTCAACAAATTAACATAAAAACAGAAGGACATGCTGCGCTATACACTCGTGAACACACCGTGATGATGGGCCATTTTGGTGCAAAAATACAGCTCTTCGCCTTATTTTTGTGCACTAAAACATCACAAAAAGATAACACTAGTGCATTTTCTATCTCGTCATGACTTCTTATCTCGCCATAGACGGCAGTACCAGATAACGCAAATACACTATAAGTAATTGTTTTAAAATAACAAAATAACCATTTCATTGCATATCCCTCTGGCAGTGGCACAAGTTTTGCTAGTTGTACATACAAGATTATACATAGCAGCATTTTGTCGCGTGACTCCCCTGTATTCGGGAACACCACACACAACAATCAGAGGCGTGAAGATGATTACCTTCCAGAATGTGACTAAGCACTACGACAACGGTTCGGTCGTAGTAGATGGCCTTAGCCTGGTAGCGCCGGGGGGCAAAATTACGGTATTTGTCGGCCCTTCGGGCTGTGGAAAAACCACCTCATTGCGGATGATTAACCGGTTAGTGGAACCGTCATCGGGCCGGATCCTGCTTAACGGCGAAGCCACCGAGCAAATGGATATCGTGCAACTGCGCCGCCGTATTGGCTATGTCATTCAAAATGCAGGTTTATTCCCCCATAAAAACATTATCGACAACATTGCCACCACCGCGATTCTCAACGGCGCCGCCAAAAGTAAAGCCAGAGCCAGAGCCGGGGAATTACTGGAAGTCGTCGGTCTGGATCCGCAAATCGCCAAACGCTTCCCCTGGCAGCTTTCTGGAGGCCAGCAGCAGCGCGTGGGCGTTGCCCGCGCCCTGGCGGCAGACCCGGAGTTTATGTTGATGGACGAACCGTTCAGCGCGGTCGACCCGGTGGTCCGCGAACAGCTGCAGGAAGAGTTTTTGCGTATTCAGAAAGAGGTGAGCAAAACCATCATTATGGTCACTCACGATATTGATGAAGCCATGAAGCTCGGCGACCTGGTCGCGGTACTTAAACCTGGCGGCAAGCTGGCGCAGATGGCCTCCCCAGGCGAACTGCTCAATACGCCGCAAAACGCCTTTGTGGCGGACTTTATCGGCAAAGACAGAGGCTATCGCAAACTGAGTTTCCACGCCGCCGACACAGAAACCGGGTTACGCAACGAGCCCTATGCCGAGCTGGATTGTTCCTTCGAGCGGGCCAAAGAGATGGCCATCGACCGCTGGCTGCTGGTTACCCAAAACGGCAAAGCGTTTGGCTGGTTCGACACCCATCAGCCGGCAACAGCGATTACCCACGACAACATCAATCTGGGGGCGACGTTCCACCAGCAGGGGAGCCCGTTGCGCCATTTGCTGGACGCTGCGCTGAGCTCGCCCAACCATCGGGCCGTGATCGTCGATGAACGGCAAATCCCGCTGGGGACCATCCACCTCGATCAAGTACTCGACATGTGTAAATCCACGCGCCAGGAGGGAGCATGAGATTCGATTGGCTATGGGCGCAGAGCGATAAAATCTTCAACCTGTTTCTCTGGCACAGTTATCTCTCAATTGTGCCGGTAGTGATAGGGTTAATTCTGGCGATCCCTGTCGGCTGGGGCATTCACCACCTGCCATCGGTCAAGTCGGCGATCGTTAACCTGTTTGGCCTACTCTATACCATTCCGTCACTGGCGCTGTTTGTGCTGCTGCCCCCGCTGCTCCACACGCAGATTCTGGACCCCATTAATGTTGTGGTCGCACTGACCATCTACAGCTTTGCGCTACTGGTTCGCACCGTCTGCGACGGGCTGGACTCCGTATCGGCCGATACCCGTCAGTCCGCGGCAGCGCTCGGGTATAAACCCGCTCAGCAGTTTTTCCAGATCGACCTGCCGCTGGCCGTGCCGGTGATTGGTTCCGGCCTGCGCGTTGCCGTGGTGTCTAACGTCAGTATCGTTTCCGTCGCGGCATTAATTGGCGCACCGCAGCTCGGCTCGCTGTTTACCCTGGGCTTCCAGCTGCAATTTCTGACGCCCATCATCGCCGGGATCGCGCTCAGCATCATTCTGGCGCTGCTGCTGGATATGCTGGTGGTTTACGCCACTCGTCAACTCAGCCGCTGGCAACCTCAGAGAGGATAATTATGCTTACCTGGTTTATGGATCCCATCCACTGGTTTGGTGAGGGCGGCATTTTCCCCCTTCTGGCGCAGCACATCAGCTATAGCGCTGTCGCTCTGGCGATCGCCTTTATCATCGCGTTTCCCGTCGGCTGCTACACCGGCCATACCGGCAAAGGGGAAGGCCTGCTCATCGGTACCACCAACGCCCTGCGCTCCCTGCCCTCATTTGGGCTGATTATTCTGCTGGTGATTTTACTTTCCGGCGAGTTTGAGTCCGATATGGCCTTTATTCTGCCCTGTATTCTGGTGCTGGTGGCGCTGGCGCTCCCGCCGATTGCGCTGGGTGTGCATGCGGGTATTCGCGCGCTCGATCCCTATGTCCTTGATGCCGCTCGCGGCATGGGGATGACGCGGCTGCAGATCCTGCTACAGGTGGAGTTGCCCTGCGCGCTTCCGCTGATCCTCTCCGGCGTGCGCAGCGCCACGTTGCAGATTATTTCCACCGCCACCATCGCAGCCTATGTCTCGCTGGGGGGATTCGGACGTCTGATTATTGACGGACGCGCGGCGAACGATTTCAGCCAGATGATCGCCGGCGCCATGCTGGTGGCGCTACTGGCTTTACTAATCGACTGCTTGTTCTCTTTCTCGCAAAAAATAGTCGTTTCACCCGGTATTACCCGGCGTATTAAAAACCCATAACCTCATTCCACTGCTCAAAAGGATACCTCAATGAATATGAAAAAACGTATTTTGACGCTGTGTTCAGCGCTGCTGCTGTCGGCGACCTCATCGGCCTGGGCCGCGCCGAAAGTCATTGTCGGTTCTGCAGACTTCCCGGAAAGCCAACTGCTGGGCACCATTTATGCGGGTGCGTTAGAAGCGCAAAATATCCCGGTGGAGAAAAAGCTGAACATCGGCAGCCGCGAAGTGTATATCCCGGCGCTGCTGGACGGTTCCATCACGCTGATCCCGGAATACAGCGGCGCGCTGTTGAGCTATCTGGATGCGAAAAATGCGGCACACGGTAGTGAGGATGTCGCCAGAGAGCTGGCCGCTAAGCTGCCGGAGAAAGTTAAAATGCTGCAGATCTCCCAGGCTCAGGATATCGACGTTCTGGCCGTGACGCAGAAAACCGCCGATAAATATAAACTGAAAACCATCGCCGATTTACAGCCTGTTGCCAGCCAACTGGTGCTGGGCGGCCCGGCGGAATGGAAAACCCGCCATGAGGGGCTCTCCGGCCTGCGCGACGTGTACGGGCTGAACTTTAAGAGTTTTAAAGTGCTGGATGTCGGCGGGCCGCTGACGCTCAGCGCCATGAAAAATAACCAGGTCCAGGTCGCCGATCTGCTTTCAACCTCGCCAGCAATCAAAAAAGATCGCCTTGTCGTGCTGGAAGACACAAAACATCTGTTCGCGGCGCAAAATATTGTGCCAATCGTCGCCAGTGAAGCGCTGAATGACGCCGTGACCACCACGCTGAACAAAGTCTCTGCTCAGCTAACGACTGAAGATCTGATCGACATGAACGAGCAAATTGCCGAATTTGTCAGCATCGACGATATCGCGCATCAGTGGCTGGTAAAACACGGATTTAGCCAATAAGGTCGCAGACATGACAACTCCTCTGAACTGCAGCATTACCCTCGGGCAGGCACCGGGTACTGTGGATGAGATAGTGCGGATTGCCGACGGCGCGCCGATCGCGCTGGAGAAGGCCGCGCTGGATAATATGGCGCGGGTCAGCAGCCGTATTCAGCGCGCCATTGAACAAGGTCAGGTAATCTACGGGCTGACGACCGGCGTCGGCGATCTGGTCACCACCCGGCTTTCCCCGGACAGGATGACGGATACTCAGCTGAATATGCTGCGCAGCCACGCCTGCGGAGTCGGTCCAGACCTGACGGTGCGTGAAGTGCGGGCCATGATGGCGGTGACGTTAAAATCCCTGCTGCAGGGATACAGCGGCGTTACCCCGGCGCTGGCGCAGCGTATCGCCGATATGTTGAACCGTCAGGTCACGCCGTGGTCACCCGCCGGCGGCTCCGTCGGTTACCTGATTGCCACCGCCCATATCGGCCTTGCGGTCTTCGGCGAGGGCAAATGCTGGTATCAGGGAGAACTGCTGCCGGCGCAACAGGCGCTGACGCGGGCGGGTATCCCGCCCTATGTTCCCGGTCCCAGAGAGGGTCACGCGTTGGTCGGCGGTACCTATGAGATCACCGCGCTGGGCTGCCTGGCCGTGGCGGATTTCCAGCGTCTGCTCCCCGTCGCCGATATGGCGGGCGGGATGTGCCTCGAGGCCATGCGGGGCAATACGCGCGGCTACGATGCCCGCCTGCACGCCCTGCGCCCTCATCCCGGACAGCAGGAAACCGCGCAAAACCTGCGCCGCCTGCTAAAAGGCAGCGAGATCCTGGCGCGTTATCGCGACCACCGGGTTCAGGACGCGCTTAGTTTACGCTGTATCCCCCAGATCCACGGCGCGGTGCGCGACCAGCTGACCCACTGTCGACAGATTATGACCATCGAACTCAATTCGGTGACCGATAATCCGCTGTTTCTGGTAGAAGAAGACAGGCTTATCGTGATGCCAGGGGGCAACGGTCACGGTGCGCCAACGGCGCTGGCGCTGGATGCGCTGGCCGTTGCGATTGCCCAGTTGAGCACCGCTTCCCAGGCCCGTTGCGACCGAATAACCAATACGCATCTCAGCGGGCTGCCGGCCTTTCTTATCTCGCCGGATTCGGGGTACTCCGGGATGATGATCCCACCCTACGTCGCCGCTGCGCTGGCGGGCGATAACCGCAGTCTGGCCGGCCCGGCCAGTATCCACACGGTATCCACCTGCGCCGGTCAGGAAGATCATGTCAGCATGGGAGTTGCCGCCGCACGTAAAGCGCTTAAGGCGGTAGAAAACGCCGTGGACATCGTCGCCATCGAACTGCTGTGCGCCTGTCAGGCGCTGGAGTTCCATCGCCCGCTGCGTGCCGCCGTGGGCAGCGAGGCGACGCTGGAGAGAGTGCGTCAGGCGGTGCCGTTCCGGGATAAAGATACGCTGCTCTACCCCGATATACATGCGCTACGCGCCCTGATTAATCAGGGCGAACTCAGCGCGATGCTGCAGGCATTGTGCGAAGAGGAGTGACAACAGGCGCCGCAGAAGGAGCCTGCGGCGTGATTAAAGGGGAACCAGCGTGATGCGGGCCAGACGCGCGCCCGGAGAGTCCTGGATAACCAGCGCCACCGCTTCATCCACCAGCAGGCTGTCGTAATGTTCCAGTAAATAGCGTTGGTCGCCGATGCTCACCCGCAACGCGGGCCCGGCATTAAACAATATCCGCAGTCCGCCCTGATGCGACCACGTCCCCGCCCCGCACCAGCTCACCGTCGCCCGCAGAGCGGCTTCCCGGTAAATCACATTAAAATCCAGCAGCGGGCCGCCGACAATCTCACAGGATACGCCGCTCGCGCCGTTAAACCCCAGCGCCTGGAAAGGCGCAATCAATGCGCTGCGCTGCCCATCGATTGTCAGGTACATCCCGCCGCCTTCCAGCACGCTGATATTGCGCAGGTAGCCGGGAAATGCGGAGAACGGACCAGGCTGGCGAATGGTCGCCAGGGAAATACGCCAGTCATATTCCCCCGCTTCCGGATAGCGGGCCACTTCGCGCGTCACGCCCTGGCCGTTTTTCCAGGGCATTTCCGTATACAACCCGGCAGGGAGCAGACGGATCATTTGCGCATGCTCCCTTCCAGGCGGTAACGCGGACCGGGATAGACCAGGCGCACGCTGGTGACGATTTTCTTCTCCTGACGGCCGGTCCACGTCCGACGATTGACCAGCAGACAAGGCGTATGTTCATCAATTTCCAGGTAAACACACTCGGCCCGCGTGACGTTGACCGCTTCAATAACGTGTTCGCCTTCAACAATCGGCGCAATTGAGGAGAGATAGGCGTTCGGCGTGATACGTGTAAAATCCTGCTGCAGGTAGTCCGGCACAACCTGCATATTCACCAGTCGGTCTTCCAGCATAACCGGTACGCCATTTTCATAATGGCAAATCAGCGAATGGTACAGACCGCAACCCTGCTGCATGCCAAAGCTGAACGCCTGCTGGGCATCGGCTTCGATTTCCGTCAGTCTGAAGACTCTGGCGTGGTGGCGATGGCCACGGCTGGCGATTTCGTCAGCGATATTGTTAATGTCCAGCAGCGCCGACTGGCCGCGAATTTCGGCGACAAAAGTACCGACCCCCTGCATCCGCACCAGCAAGCCCTCCGCGGTCAGCTCTCGCAACGCGCGGTTAATCGTCATTCTGCTATAGCCAAACAGCGTGACCAGTTCGCTTTCAGAAGGAACACGGTAATTCGCGGGCCATGCCCCGCTGTGGATCTTGGTTTTGATCATGGCCTTTACCCTTTCATAAAAGGGGGCGGGATGTTCAAGTAACTCATCCATGGAATCCGAATTTGACAGGTCGTTACGCGCCATTAACCATTCCTCATATGCTGACGTTGTCAGTTTACTCTATGACCTGTTAGATGTATATATATGTACATGTATATACATTAGCACTGATAATAAGGTGGTAAAATGGCAGTCTGGTTGGCAGAAAAAGCGCTGTTGCCTGATGGCTGGGCAAATAATGTCGGCATAACCGTGTCCGAAGAAGGCATCATAACCGCGCTGGAAAAGAACGCAGCGCCGAATCCGCAGGCGACGCGCATCAAAGGGGTCGTCGTGCCGGGTATGCCGAACCTGCACTCCCATGCCTTCCAGCGGGCGATGGCCGGGTTAACGGAGGTGGCGGGAAATCCGTCGGATAGCTTCTGGACCTGGCGGGATCTGATGTACAGGCTGGTAGATAAAATTACGCCAGAACAGCTGGAAACCATCGCCAGCTATCTGTACATCGAAATGCTCAAAGCCGGGTACACCTCGGTCGCCGAATTCCACTATCTGCATCACAGCAGCAGCGGCGCGCCTTATGAAGAGCGGACGGAATTAGCGCTGCGTATCGCCAGCGCGGCGAAACATACCGGCATCGGCCTGACGCTGCTGCCCGTCCTGTACAGTTACGCCGGGTTTGGCGCGCAGCCGCCCTCCGTTGGACAGCGCCGCTTTATCAACGATAGCGACAGCTATCTGACAATGTACGAGTCGCTCACATCGCGGCTGGCCGGCGAGCCAATGCAGCGTACCGGTCTGTGCTTCCACTCATTACGGGCCGTTACGCCGGAGCAGATTGGCGCCATTCTGGCCTGCCATCCTGGCCAGCAGCCGATTCATATTCATATTGCTGAACAGCAAAAAGAGGTGGATGACTGCCTGGCCTGGTCCGGCGAGCGCCCGGTGGAGTGGCTGTACAACCATCTCCCCGTGGATTCGCGCTGGTGCCTGATCCACGCCACTCATCTGACGCCTCAGGAAACGATGAAGATCGCCACATCCGGTGCGGTGGCCGGCCTGTGCCTGACCACCGAAGCCAATCTCGGCGATGGCATATTCCCTGGCCCACAATATCTGGAGCATAACGGCGTCTGGGGAATTGGTTCCGACAGCCACATTAGCGTCAGCGTCAGCGAGGATTTACGCTGGTTCGAATACGGGCAGCGCCTGATAGCCCAGCGCCGCAACCGGCTCATCGTCCCAGGCGAGCCTCACGTCGGCAACGTTCTGTATCAAGGGGCGCTACGAGGCGGCGCCAGAGCGCTGGGCCAAAACATTGGCCAGCTAAGCGTAGGATATCGGGCCGATCTGGTCGTATTGGATAGCCAGAATCCCTTTATCGCCAGCGCAGAAGACCAGATGCTGCTCAACCGCTGGATCTTCGCCTGCTCATCTAATCCCATTACCGCGGTGATGACTGGCGGACGCTGGGTGATTGAGGATGGGCATCACCATAAAGAAGAATCTGTCTCTCAGGCATTTATTCAGGTAATGAAAGATCTTGCAGCCTGATATCGAAAAAAGCGGTTCACCGACGGTGAACCGCTTTGTTTTCGGAGGTATTCAAAGTAAAAGCCTCGGGCGATTCACTGAATCCAATAAGCCAGCCCCGCGGCGAAGAGCATTGAAAGCAGGACCGATGCCAGGCCAGGCAGCAGAAAAGGGTGATCGATAATATGTCGGCCCAGTCTGGTGGAGCCGGTATCATCCAGCTCTACCGCCGCCAGCAGCGTCGGATAGTTTGGCAAAATAAAAAGAGAAGCCGTTGCCGGGAAGCAGGCAACCAAAATAGCAGGGGCAACGCCCATACTCAGCGCGGCGGGGAATAAAATTTTTGTGGAGGCCGCCTGAGAATACAAGAAGCATGAGGCCGCCATAATAATAATGGCCAGCATCATGGGCGAATCCAGCAAGTGTGACGAGACCGCGCTTTGCAACCACTGTTGATTACTGTCCATAAAGGTTGAACCCAGCCAGGCGACGCCGAGAATACAGATGCAGGAGGTCATCCCGGTTTTAAATACCGAGCCGGACGGGACCTTGTGTACGTTAACCCGGCAGCACACCACAATCAGCAGCGCAACGCCCATCATCACCCCTACCCGCGCCTGTCCGCTGCTCATGACCGGATGGGCAATCAGCCCGAGTTTCGGACTGGTGACAATCGCATAAACCAGCACCACAACCAACCCGACGATAAAAATCAGCACCGAACGACCGGCGCAGGGCGGGATCGCCCGCGCAGTCCTTGCCTGCACCTGAACCGGATTGTCATTGAGCCGATCCTGCTGGCGGATCCTGTCCCAGCACAGGTAAAAAACGGAGGTGACCAGCAGCGCCAGAAAGGTGGACGGGATTGATACCGCAATAAGCTCAATATAGCCCCAGCCAGAATGGCCTTTTTCCAGAATCCCCGAGAAGAAAATCACCGCCGCAGAAATGGGCGACGCCACAATGCCCAGCAAAGAGGCGCCGACCGAAAGAGCAAGCGCCCGGGTGGGTTTTATATTGTTCTCTTTCGCCACGCCGACAATAACCGGCATACAGGCAAAAGAGACCTGCCCGGTGCTGGCCATCATGGTTAATAGCCAGGTGGAAAGCGGCGCGGTGATGACTAACAATCGCGGATAGCGGCGCAGCAGTCGCTCGGTGAGGTCAACAAGGTATTCAATACCGCCGGCCTCCTGCATGGCGGCAATCGCCACGATCACCACCATGATAAATACGATAACCAGCATCGGCATATCACCCGGCGTGGCGCCGAGCGCGCTGAGAACAATCACGCCGGCGCCGCCGGCAAACCCCACGCCGATCCCCCCGACCCGCATGCCGATGTACAGAAACAGCAGCACCACCAGAAACTGAACCAATATCATACATTACCTCCACGGCTCCCTGTCCGGCATTAACCCTTTACATGATTAAATGGCCTGCAAGTCCTGGCCGCCGGGCAAACGCGCTCTCACCCTGTTTTTGGATACAAAACGATAACTTATCGCGCTACCGCGGCATCGCTGCGCACGCTATTTATCAGGCATCCGATCTGCTCAATCTCGACTTCCACCCTGTCCCCGGGCTGCATAAAGAGCGGCGGGGTACGTTTTTTTCCGATGCCTCCGGGCGTGCCGGTCAGAATGACATCCCCCGGAGAGAGCGCGCTGAAGGTGCTGATATACGCAATAAGTTCGGCAATTGAATACAACATGCTGCCCGTATTATCCTGCTGCACCGTCTGGCCATTCAGTCGGGTGGTAATATTCAGATTTTGCGGGTCGGGGATAGCGTCCGCGGTCACCAGCCAGGGGCCGAAGCCGCCCGTCGCTGGCCAGTTTTTGCCGCCGGTAAAGCAGGCATGCTGCCAGTCGCGCACGGAGCCATCCATATAGCAGCTGTAGCCGGCAACATAATGCAGCGCCTCCTGCTCTGGTATATTGCGTCCTCCACGGCCCATCACCAGCGCCATTTCGCCTTCATAGTCAAACTCATTGCTGCGTTCCGGCTTTAGGAGCGGTGCCAGATGCCCGGTCTGTGAATCCGCAAAGCGGATGAATAGCACTGGGTTAGAGGGCTTCTCGTCACCGGCAGCGTTTTTATCGCGATAATTCACGCCAGCGCAGATAATTTTTTTCGGTTCAGTAATGACCGGCAGGAAAGCGATCTCGTCGAAAGAATAGTTCGCCTGTTTCGCAGACGGCGGCAGAGTATCAACAAGATGAAGATGCGGTATAAATTCCAGCAGGCTGCCATATTGAGGAAACCGCGCCTGCAGATCGATGACGCCGTCAGCGGTCGCCAGGCCATATTTGTTTTTATCATTAACGCGAAAGCTTAATAGTTTCATAAATCACCCAGCAATATACAGAGGTGAAAGCCCCGACGTTATGATGAAGAGCAGCAAAAAATACCGGGGCGAAGTAACCGATGATCCGCAATACAGTAAGCGATATCTCTGCATTGCGGATTAACAACAGACGCAGAATAAATTAACCGACGCGGCCCAGCTCAGCGGCGCGCATGGCGTCGTGGATCTCTTTTTCAGCGCCATTTTCGAGCGGCAGCAGCGGAGAGCGAACGGTGGCATGTTCAAGGATCCCGCGCGCAACCAGAGCATGTTTAAGGGCCACGGTACCTTCCATGTGCGAACCGCGGTGGTAGACGCTTTTGGTCACCGGCAGCAGTCGGTCGTGCAGCTCACGCGCTTTAACGTAATCGCCCGCTTTACCCGCCTTAATCATTTCAATTAACGGCTCAGGCGCGATATTGCCGTAGCCGACCAGGAAGCCATCCACATCAAAGGCGGTATGCAGCAGATATTCATCGTGGCAGCTTAAGATTTGCAGATCCGGACGCTCGCGGCGAATAACCGGAATTTCGGTATCCCAGCGGCGCATATTACGTACGCCATTCTTCATGGCAAATACGCCCGGCTGCGCGGAGATATCCAGCAGCGTTTTCAGGTTGTAGGTGGCTTTAGTGACATCCGGATACTGGAAAAGAATCAGCGGCAGGCCGCTTTCTTCGTACACCACGCGGTAGCGATCCTGAGGCGCGCCATCCTGATAGCCAAAGCGCAGCCAGCCGTGGGAAGGATAGAGCAAACCGGCGGATGCGCCGGCGGCAACGGCGCGCTTCGCCTCCAGCGCAGCCACTTCCGTCCCTTCCCCGGTGATGCCGGCAATAATCGGAAGCTTATCATCCACGGACTTCACAAACGCGCGGATCACATTCGCCTGCTCTTCCTGGGTCAGAAAAGTCCCCTCCCCTGCGTGTCCCAGCACCACCAGACCTTTCACCCCGTCGATGCTGCCCAGCCAGCTGCCGAGGCGCTGAATGGCATCATAGTCTACGCGTCCATCGCGAGTGAAGGGTGTAACCGGAGCCGGAGTCAAACCTCTCAGATCGATGTTAATCATAAATATCCCCTTGATGAGTAAGCATTTGTTTACGGTTAAGCGATTCTTTGAAACGGAAGTGAAATCGTTTCTGCAATCGTTTTCACGACGTTGACATTGAACCTCAAAAATAAAACCGTCAACGCCATGTTGGTTAAAAATGCAATGCAGATCACAAACTAAACCGCGATCTGCATCCGGGATGAGATCCGTTATACAAAATTCAACCCTCCCCGCTTTCTCCTGGAAAGTCGGGGGAGGATCGCAGGGGGATTATTTACGTGGAGACGCGGTAGACTTACGGGGAATAAGGGAAGGCGTGGTAATCCGAATATTATTATTTATCTCTGGATTCAATAACATATCAACCGCATTGCTGGCGATATGCTCCAGCGGCGTTCTGACCGAGGTCAGCGCCACGGGCAGTCTGCTCACCAGGGGAATATCATTGTAACCGACCAGGGAGAGATCTTCGCCAATCACCAGCCCCTGCTGGTGCGCGGCCGCGAGGACGCCGATCGCCAGTTCGTCATTGACGGCAAATAGTGCGCTCGGGCGATGAGGCTGGCTGAGAATTTTCATTCCCTGCTGCTCCCCCGAGGCGATATTAAAATCTGAATGACAGCACCATTCCGCTTCGATCCTGAGCCCGGCTTCCTGCATTGCCCGCTCAAAGCCCTTACGCCGGTTGCGCGCGTTGGAGGCAAAATCAGGGCCGCCAATCAGGCCAATATCGCGGTGGCCTAAATCAATCAGGTGTCGGGTAGCCAGATAGCCGCCAAGCTCATCGTCCCCGACCGATGAGGGGCTAAAACCGTCGGTACGCAGCGCCAGAACGTGGGGCACATCCCGTTCACGCAGGGTTTGCGGCAAAGGATCGTCCAGCCGGCAGGTGGACATGATCAACCCATCCACGCGACGATCCAGCAGCGATTCCACGGCGTTTTTCTCCTGATCCTTGCTATCACCGCAGGTCGCAACGATCGCGAAATAGCCTCGCCTGGCCGCCGCCCTGGCTATCTCTTCGAAAAGCATCGCCGTAACGGCATCGGTCAGCCTCGGCACCAGGACGCCAAGCGTTCCGGTATCGCCCCGGCGCAGGCTGGAAGCAACATAGTCCCGACGGTAGCCCAGCTCACGGGCCACCTGGCGAATTTTCTCTGCCGAGGCGCTGCGTGAAGTGGGTAACCGTTCATCGAGTACGCGCGAAACGGTCGAGACGCTCACGCCCGCAGCGCGAGCAACATCCCGCATTGTCGCCAGCTTTTTTTCCGGCAAATCGTTCAGTTCACTTTCTTGATCCATCTGCTGCTCCAACTCATCAATGCGGGTAAAAATCCGTGTTGCCCGTTCAACGGATACCATCGTGCAAACCTTGGGGTTAAAGGATCTTACGTCAAACCTCGCCCGGACAAAAGGAATGGTGCTTCACTTTGCCGGGTTCATTCGGCTGGTCGTTAATTCACATTTCTTATCCATTTTGCTTTGCATTCGCCGCTTCGCCTTTTTGCGCGTGAGTTTTTTCAGATTGTGAACTGCTCGACATTTATACAACAGGCGTAATTGACTTAGCGGCGAATCCAGCAAAGGATTAGCTGCAAGTGAAATCGATTGCAGTAACGTTATCATAAACACATCAGGACAGCATTATATGCAGCACGTCGATGAATAAGGGTTCGTTGCCCTGTGGTTATTCAGAACCTTACGTGTATGCCCCAGACAACGTTTAACAGGGTAATACTATGTCAACTCAGGCCATTGCTTCAGATTACGCCGTTGCCAGCGGAACGGCGTCCACGCCAGACGCGCTGCTGGCAAGGCTGGAACGCCTCCCCATCACCCGACGGCTGAAAGCGATCCGCGTTATCGTCGGCTTATCGACGTTTTTCGATGCCTATACCATTATTGCAATCGCATTTGCGCTCCCCCAGCTTACCCAGGAGTGGGGTCTCACGCCGACGTTTGTCGGTCTTATTATTGCGGCCAGCTACGTGGGCCAGCTGTGCGGCGCCCTGTTTTTCGGCTCGCTGGCGGAAAAAATAGGCCGTATCGGCGTATTGCGTATCACCATCATCATGTTCGTACTCATGGATGCGGCCTGCCTTTTTGCCTGGAACGGCTGGTCAATTCTTGTTATTCGCTTTTTACAGGGGGTGGGTATCGGTGCGGAAGTCCCCGTTGCCAGCGCCTATATCAATGAATTTGTCGGTGCCAAAAAGCGCGGGCGTTTCTTTTTGTTGTATGAAGTGATTTTCCCTATCGGCATGATGTTTGCCGGATTGGTGGGGTATTTTCTGGTGCCCATCTATGGCTGGAAGGTCATGTTTTTAATTGGCTTAGTCCCCTCCGCGCTGACCGTTCCCCTGCGCTGGCTGATGCCGGAATCACCGCGCTGGTTGACAGCAAAAGGGAGGCTGAAGGAAGCGGACAGCATCGTATCGACGCTGGAATCAGAGGTCATCAGGCGCGGGATGACGTTGCCCGAACCGGAAATAAAAGCCCCCGCGGTGCAAAAAGCGGCTCCGGAAGGGGTTAAAGCCCTCTTTGGCGGTATCTATAAATCCCGCACCTTTATGCTCTGGGGACTGTGGCTGACGGTTTATAGCGTCAACAACGGAATGATCACCTGGTTTCCAACCCTCTACAAAACCTGGTTTAACCTCTCCCTCGATACCAGTCTGGCCTACGGCTGGATCACCTCTTCCTGCGGCGTCGTGGCTTCGGTGATCTGCGCCTTGATGATCGACCGCGTCGGGCGCAAACGCTGGTACACATGGGCCTTTTTACTGGCCATCGTTCCGCTGATTACGCTCTCCGTTCTGGGCGCGAAATCCGCCGTTGAAATTCTGATTCTGGGCAGCCTGACCTACGCCATTCTGCAGACCATCGCTTTCTCGCTTTATCTGTACGCGGCAGAGCTTTACCCCACCCGACTGCGCGCTATCGGCACCGCGTATTCCAGCGCATGGCTCCGGGCGGGGTCATCAATCGGCCCACTGATGGTCGGTTTTATCGTCAGCGGCTTCGGGATCCGCTTTGTGTTTATCACTTTCGCGGTCATTGCGCTGATTGGTGGCTTAATTACCTGGCTTTTTGCCATTGAAACCAAAGGAAAATCGTTAGAAGAGCTGTCGCCATAGACGGCTGTGGCTCCAGGAAGCGCGGAGCCACCTCTGACGGGAGGTCGGCGCAGTCGGCTGATTCAGCTGCGCCTGACCGGGAATTATTCATAGACCTGGATCATTAACAGGCGGTAAAAACATGAACAAACTCATCCACAGCGGCACGATGCTGCTGGCTTTACTACACCCTTTACAGACGCTGGCCAGCGAGACGCTTTTTTCTCCCACCGCAAAAAACATGACCGGAGAATGGGGAGGCGTGCGTACGGATCTGCGCCGTCATGGTTATGATTTTACGCTGGAATATAGCGCAATGACGGCCACGAATATCTCCGGCGGTTACGATCGCGATAAAACCCTGCGCTACAGCGACCAGTATATTCTCGGCGTAAATATGGATCTGGAAAAGATTTTAGGTATTCACGACGGTGAATTTAAAGCGTCGGTGAATAATCGTAACGGGCGAGATCTGACTCAGGATCGCCTTCAGGATCCGCGCGCGCCGGTAATAGGCTCCGGTGTTCAGAGCAACTACGGTCGGGGGCAAACATGGCACGCGACGCAGTTTTGGTTCAAAAAAACCGGGTGGGATAAGAAGCTGGATCTCAAGGTGGGCCTGATGCCGCCGGGAGAGGATTTTGATAACAACGGCTGCTTTTTTCAAAACCTGTCGCTGTGCGGCTCTTTAGCCGGCCACGGCAGCGGCGTCTGGTATAACACCCCCATAGGCCAGTGGGGCGGCCGTATTAAATACAGCCCTGCCCCGGCGCTTTACGTCCAGGCCGGCGCGTTTCAGTACAATCCTGCCTACGCCACCCGCCACGGAAGCTTCCAGCTGGATGGTACCGGGCATCTGGGGTACATGTACCTTTTTGAACTGGGATATCGACCTACTCTCGGCGCGGCAAAACTCCCCGGCATCTGGAAACTCGGGGGATGGTATAACACGGCGGACGCCAATGATGTGCTGGATGATGACAATGGCGATCCCTATGTGCTCACGCACCAGGCCGCCCGGCGACACGACGGCCGCTACGGAGGTTATCTCTATGTCGTCCAGCAGCTGACCTACTCGAGCAGCCAGCGCCAGCGTGGCCTTAGCCTTTTCGGGCATCTGGCAATGAATGATAAAGATACGGCGACAATGGACTATCAGATTCAGGCCGGCGCCATTTATCAAGGCCCTTTCGCCAGCCGTCCGCAGGACTTTATCAGCTTCGGCGTCAGTAAAATGCACGCCAACGACAGAGTCGCCCGTCGGGCGCAGCTCCTGAACCAGATGCGGGGGATCGATGATTATGATAACCCTCTGTATGTTCCGGTTCGCAGAGCCGAGTATGCCGCAGAGCTGCATTATAGCTTTCGCGCGACGCCATGGCTGACCGTGCGCCCTAACCTGCAGCTGCTCGTTCATCCGGGAGGAAGCGAAGAGATTAAAAACGCCTGGGTGCTCGGCAATCAGGTGACCGTCAAATTCTGATAAAACGGGCTGCCGCCGTCAGGCCTGACCCAGTGCGTGTGATCATTACCCATGGGCGCCCTTTCCTGCGGTTCTGAACCCCCCTGATCCCGGCATAGCCTTCCTGCTATGCCGGGTATTTCAACTACCGTTTGATTAACGCAAACACGCCCCAGCCAAAGTATTCGCGCGTATAAGTCGTATGGCGTTTTGGCGCCATCGTCAGCTCCGCCCGGACTTCTGGCACAAACTCATCATCGGGGTTTTCCTCCAACCAACGTCGCATGGTGAGCCATTTCGCCGCTTCGTAGCGGTCCCAACCTTCCTGGTCCGCCAGCACCATTTCGACGAGGTCATAGCCAAGCGCATCGTAAGAGGAGACCAGATCGGCAAGCGTCAGAAAGTCGGCGAGCGAAGAGGCGCCACAGGCCTGTGCTATCTCTTCCGTTGCCGGTACCTGGCGCCAGTACGGTTCGCCGATCAGCAGCATACCGCCGGGCTTGAGGCTTTTGCTCAGCAGCTCGATAGTCCCGGCGACGCCGCCGGCGATCCAGGTCGCGCCCACGCAGGCGGCGATGTCGCATTTTTCCTCGGCCACATAACCGGCGGCGTCCTGGTGAATAAACGTCACGCGGTCGGCAACGCCGAGCTCTTCTGCCCGCAGCTTAGCCTGCTCGCTGAACAGCGCGCTCATGTCGACGCCGATGCCGCGAATGCCGCGATCGCGCGCCCAGGTACAGAGCATCTCCCCCGACCCGCTGCCAAGATCGAGTATCCGGGTTCCGGCCTTCATTCGCAGCGCGCGGCCAAGGGCGGCGTATTTTTCCGGCGTAAACGGGTTATGGATGCGGTGAGCGCTTTCACTAATGGTGAAAATACGTGGAATATCCAATGGTTGAATTCCTTTTATGGGTTTTGCGGAAAGAGAATCGGGAACGTTTTTTTCGGCCAGCAGCGCGTACAGCTTGCCGGTAAAGGTTTCGCTGACCGGCCATTCCGCCTCATCCGGGCGAGTAATGGTGGTCAAACCCGCCGTGCGCAGCAGGTCGAGATAAGCATCATCATGCCAGGCGGTCATCCGGCTGCCGAAGCGCGTCACCTTGCCGCTCTCTTCAATCGCCATAAACCGCGTGGAGCTGGTTTGCGCCGCCGGATCCCAGGCGTGCTCCGTCAGCAGCAGGTGCGGAACATCAAGAAACAGCCCCTGCGGACAGCGCTGCCAGCCGGGATCGGCCATTCCCTGACGTTTAACCTCTGCATAGGTATGAACCTCGATGAGCAGCTTTCCCCACGGAACCAGCCACTGCGCGCAGCGATGAACCAGCGAGCGGGCCTCAGCCGCGCTGAACACGTTCAGTTCACCGAAGGTCATCATAATGAAATCAAACTGGGTTTCCGGCGCGTACTCGCGAACGTCCTGCTGGTGATAGGTAATATCCAGCCCGGCCGCCTGCGCCTGCTGCCGGGCCCAGGCGATCGACGCCGGCGAAAAATCCACGCCCGTACAGTAAAAGCCGCGCTCCGCCAGCAGGCGGGTGTAAAAGCCCGGCCCGCAGCCGAGGTCCAGAATGCGCGCGCCGGCGGGTAGCTGTCCGGCAATCCACGCGACCTGTTGTTCGATAACCGCCCGCCTGCGGCTGGCCCAGTCGTGCTCCTGCGACAGATGGTTCTCCAGCATACGCTGGCTAAAAGCCGGTTCATCCCAGGGGATTTTGCGCTCCCGGGATGACAACGCGATATGCCTGGAACCTGTAATAATCGTGCCAATAGTCATCATCATCTCCTTATTGATTACTCGCGCCAGTGCTCGGGTTTCATTAACGCCCGGGCGCACTGTATCTGGCCCGCTCGCCCCAGCGGCTGAGACGAAATCGGCTGCAGCATCCAGCAGGCTTTATGCGCCGCGGGAATCGGATAAGGCGCCGGATAGCCTTTATCTCCCGCGCATGGCTCAAACCCGTGCCTGGGGTAGTAAGCGGCGTGGCCCAGAACAAATACCGTCTGGCTTCCCATTGCTTTCAACTGCTCAATGCCGTGCCGGATAAGCTCTCCGCCAACGCCTACGCCCTGGTATTCCGGCACCACCGCCAGGGGAGCAAGGATGTGCATCATCGGCGAGTCCGGCTCCCCTTTGAACGTCGCCCGGGTGAATAAAATATGCCCAACCGCCTCTCCGTTATGCCTGGCCAGCAGCGATAGCGTCGGGCAGGCGCTCTCATCGTTAAGCAAATCGGCCACCAGCCTGGCCTCTTTGCTGTAGCCGAAAGCCCGGGTTTCGACGTCGAGAATGTCATCGGTATCGCCTTCAGAGGCGACATGAAAAGTGAAGCTGTGGTTTGTCATCAGAGGCTCCTTAGCGATTGTCCAGCTGTGCGCGGACGTTATTCAGCCCGGTGGTATTGATGCGGTAGGGCTGTCCGTTGACGGACTTAATCAGCTTTTTGGTTTTGAGTTTTTTGAAAACGGCGAGCGTGCAGTCGCTGAGCAGGAGCCCTTCGCGGCTGTAGCATTCAACAGAGGTGACGCGGCCTGATGCATCGCGGATGTGCGCGATCCGGCCACCTTTAGCGAGAACGTGTAAGGTACGTTGTTCCTGACGGGATAGATTCATACTGAAGAAACCTGTTAATCATCATGCGTAAAAACGAGCCAACACCCGCAGGTGTTCGCGTAAGGTTTAAGCGCAGCGATAACCAGTCCGGCCTGAAAAGGTCGGGAAGCTGATTATCTGATGATGACATTCTCCAGCATCAAAGCCTCGGTGAGAGTTGAAAAGGTATTTACCAGCGGAATGATAACACGTAGTTTTTATATGGAAATCGTAATAATCAAAAAGTGTGATCTGCTGCGAGTCCGTACGCGCTCCGGCCGGCATCAATGACCGCCTCCGTTCTTCTGGTCGATAGGTTTGGTACATTGGTTAACCATTTCGCAACACGACGCTACCCGCCGCGCACTGACCCTATGCCCATGAAGAATTCCACTTCCCCGGTTCTGAGTAATCTCTTGAAGTACATGAAAAATGCTTAACACTAACGCCAGCAGAATCAGCCCGCGCCCCGTGGCGGTTTAACAATGCCGCCCTGTTTAACGTTCCCTCCCCTTCACGCATCTCCGTCACACTTTGGTTTACCAATTTGCCATTCATGGTTGACATGTTCGACCAATTGGAGGAATTTATACGCCATATCGTCTGGTTTCCCCTCCGTTACGATGGTTGACCGGAACCGACGCTACCATCAAAGCAGCGGCCTGAAGCAGGTCAATAACGTGAAAGAGGTTAAGCATGGAACAGACATGGCGCTGGTATGGCCCTAACGATCCGGTCACTTTAGCTGACGTCCGTCAGGCGGGCGCAACCGGAGTGGTTACCGCCCTGCACCATATCCCGAACGGTGAAGTGTGGACGGTTGACGAAATCCTCAAGCGTAAAGCCATCGTGGAAGCCGCCGGGCTGGTATGGTCGGTGGTCGAAAGCGTACCGATTCACGAAGAGATCAAAACCCATACCGGCAACTACGCGAAGTGGATCGCTAACTACCAGCAGAGCCTGCGCAATCTGGCCCAGTGCGGCATCCGTACCGTGTGCTACAACTTTATGCCGGTCCTTGACTGGACCCGTACCGACCTGGAATACGTCCTGCCGGATGGCTCCAAAGCCCTGCGTTTCGATCAAATTGAATTCGCCGCCTTTGAACTGCATATCCTCAAGCGTCCGGGCGCGGAAGCGGACTACACCGCCGAAGAGGTCGCTCAGGCGAATCAGCGTTTCGCCGCCATGAGCGATGAAGATAAAGCGCGCCTGACCCGCAACATTATCGCCGGTCTGCCGGGCGCGGAAGAGGGATATACCCTCGACCAGTTCCGCCAGCACCTTGCCACCTATAAAGATATTGATAAAGCCGCGCTGCGCGAGAATTTCGCCGTCTTCCTGAAAGCGATTATCCCCGTCGCCGAAGAGGTTGGCGTACGTATGGCGGTACACCCGGACGATCCGCCGCGCCCGATTCTCGGCCTGCCGCGCATCGTCTCGACCATTGAAGATATGCAGTGGATGGTCGACACGGTGAACAGCATGGCTAACGGCTTTACCATGTGCACCGGCTCCTACGGGGTCCGCGCCGACAACGATCTGGTGGATATGATTAAGCAGTTCGGCCCGCGCATTTACTTCACCCATCTGCGCTCTACGCTGCGCGAAGAGAACCCGAAAACGTTCCACGAAGCCGCTCACCTGCACGGCGACGTGGACATGTACGAAGTGGTGAAAGCGATTGTTGAAGAAGAGCACCGCCGTAAAGCGGAAGGCAAAGAGGATCTTATCCCTATGCGTCCTGACCACGGCCACCAGATGCTCGACGATCTGAAAAAGAAAACCAACCCCGGCTATTCCGCGATTGGTCGCCTGAAAGGGCTGGCTGAAGTTCGCGGCGTCGAGCTGGCGATTCAGCGCGCTTTTTTTAGCCGCTAATTCCTGACTGGCGGGGCCGACGTCCCGCCTTTACCTCTTCGGCCGCCTTTTGCGGCCCACTCTGGAGTTTGCTATGACTGCAACCATTGCCGACAGCAACCTGCCGGTGACGCGCCCCGCGTGGGATCGTTCTCGCCTGGAATCCCGCATCGTTCACCTGGGCTGCGGCGCATTTCACCGCGCGCATCAGGCGCTTTATACCCATCATCTGCTGGAAACCAGCGACAGCGACTGGGGCATCTGCGAAGTCAACCTGATGCCGGGCAACGATCGCGTTCTGATTGAACAGCTGAAAAATCAGCAGCTGCTCTACACGGTGGCGGAAAAAGGCGCTGACAGCACCGCGCTGAAAATTATCGGTTCGATGAAAGAGGCGCTGCATCCGGAAATCGACGGCTGTGACGGCATTCTGCGCGCCATGACGCGTCCGCACACGGCAATCGTCTCCCTGACGGTCACTGAAAAAGGCTACTGCACCGATGCGGCCAGCGGCCAGCTCGATCTCAACAACCCGCTGATTCAACACGACCTCGCCAACCCGACGACGCCGAAATCCGCCATAGGCTATATCGTCGAAGCGCTGCGCCTGCGCCGTGAGCAGGGTCTTGAGGCCTTTACGGTGATGTCCTGCGATAACGTCCGCGAGAATGGCCACGTGGCGAAAGTGGCGGTGCTTGGCCTGGCCCGGGCGCGCGACCCGCTGCTGGCGGCGTGGATTGAAGCCCATGCCACCTTCCCGTGTACCATGGTTGACCGCATCGTACCCGCGGCGACGCCGGAAACGCTGCAGGAGATTGCCGACCAGCTTGGGGTCTACGATCCGTGCGCCATCGCCTGCGAACCGTTCCGCCAGTGGGTGATTGAAGATAGCTTCGTCAGCGGCCGCCCGGCGTGGGATAAAGTCGGCGCGCAGTTTGTTGAAGACGTCGTGCCGTTTGAAATGATGAAGCTGCGGATGCTCAACGGCAGCCACTCCTTCCTGGCGTATCTTGGCTATCTCGGCGGCTATGAAACCATCGCCGATACCATGACCAACCCGGCCTATCGTGAAGCGGCTTTCGCCCTGATGATGCAGGAGCAGGCGCCGACGCTCTCCATGCCGGAAGGCACCGATCTCCAGGCCTACGCCACGCTGCTGATTGCCCGTTTCAGCAACCCGTCGCTGCGCCATCGTACCTGGCAGATCGCCATGGACGGTAGCCAGAAGCTGCCGCAGCGCCTGCTGGATCCCATCCGTCTGCATCTGCAAAACGGCAGCAGCTGGCGCCATCTGGCGCTCGGCGTGGCGGGCTGGATGCGCTATACCCAGGGCATCGACGAGCGGGGGCAGCCTATTGATGTTGTCGACCCGCTGCTGGCGGAGATCCAACAGATCAACCAGCGTTTTCAGGGTGCAGAACGCGTCGCCGCGCTGCTGGCGTTAAGCGGAATTTTTGCCCACGATCTGCCGGACAATAGCGATTTTATTGCGGCGGTGACGCAGGCTTACCACGCGCTGTGCGAACGCGGCGCCCGCGAGTGCGTTGCGGCGCTCGGCGGCGGCCTGTAACGCTCTGTCCTGCCATGGGTCAACTGCACACCAATGTGGTTGACCCGTTTTCCCACTCTCCGCGCACGGGGAGGTGCCAACCCCCTGGCCAGATGCTATAGTCAGCCACCGGGCTATCGCATCTCACAACATAACATCATGAAATCACAAACTTCTCAGCACAGACCCTATCAGGAAGTCGGCGCGTTGATCCGCAATCTGATCGTCCAGACGCCCTATAACCCCGGCGATCGCTTACCGCCGGAACGTGAAATCGCCGAGATGCTGGACGTGACCCGCACCGTGGTCCGCGAGGCGCTGATCATGCTGGAGATTAAAGGGCTGGTCGAAGTGCGCCGCGGCGCCGGGATCTACGTGCTCGATAACGCCGTCGGAGAAGGCGCGGCGGAGAGCGCGGACATCAATCATTGCAATGATGCCGGTCCGTTTGAACTGCTGCAGGCCCGCCAGCTGCTGGAGAGCAATATCGCCGAATTTGCCGCCCTGCAGGCAACCCGGGAAGATATCATCAAAATGCGCCAGGCTTTGCAGCTGGAAGAGCGCGAGCTGGCCAGCAGCGCGCCGGGCGGCTCCGAAAGCGGCGATATGCAGTTTCATCTGGCCATTGCCGAAGCGACCCACAACAGTATGCTGGTCGAGCTGTTCAGGCAGTCATGGCAGTGGCGGGAAAATAACCCCATGTGGATCCAGCTGCACCGCCATCTCGGCGATACCCACTACCGCCAGGAGTGGCTGGTGGATCACAAACGGATCCTCGCCGCCTTAATCAAAAAAGACGCCCGGGCGGCCAAGCTTGCCATGTGGCAGCATCTGGAAAACGTCAAACGCCGCCTGCTGGAGTTCTCCAACGTCGATGATATCTACTTCGACGGCTACCTGTTCGACTCCTGGCCGCTGGACAACGCTGACGCCTGATCCCTGCCGCTGGCGCACGGATAGCGGCCGTCCGCGCGCCTTCTGTGCCGCAGCGCAAAAGTTGATAATGATTCTCATCTTTATTGTCGCCCTGACCGCGCAGTGATAAGGTGACGTCATCCGATGACGCCCTCTCCGGTGCCGAAAACCGCATGAACAAGACAACTACGCAGAACGAACCCGCCCGCCAGGCGCTGAGGAAAACCTTCTCCGTCAGCGAGTTTATGGCGTTTGGTGAACGATACGGTATCGACTACCGCTTCCCGCAACTGCTGCAAAAGCCGGAGCCTCCGCACGCCAGCCCGGTGCTGCGGGGAGAAGTGGAAGAGATGACCCTGCCCTGCGGCATGTGCGTCACCCATTCTGATGTTCACGTATTGCAGCCTTATGAGACCACCTCCCGCCACAGTAGCCCGCTCTATATGCTGGTGGTGCTGGAAGGCTGCGTCGCGCTGACCCTCAACGGGGAGCAGCACCTGGTGCGTTCCGGGATGGCCTTCACCTCGCGCCTTAGCGAACATCAGGCCATGCGCGCCCGCCACGATGCCGACAGCCGGCTCCGTACGCTCTCCCTCGGACTCTACCCGGACGGCACCTGGCGCGATGGCCTGCTCGATTCATTGATGCGCGAGTGGGAAAGGTGCCAGACGCCAACGCTTATCTGGCAGATACCGGGTTTTCTGCTGAGCGGACTGCAGTACGCGCAGCAGAGCGCGCTGAGTCGCGTGTCCCGACAGCTGATGCTGGAAGGGCTTATCCTGCAGCTGTTCGGCCATGGGCTGAGCGTCTGTCAGGATGAAAGCGCGAAGCACGTCGCCCCGGCGGGCGGCGAACAGCAGCGGCTGGAGAGAGTTCGCCGCCTGCTGGAGCAGGCGCCGGAAAACGACTATACCCTCAATGAGCTGGCCCAGCGGGCGGCGATGAGCTCCAGCAGCTTGCGCAGTAAGTTTCGCCAGGCCTACGGCTGTTCGGTTTTTGACTACCTGCGCGATTGCCGGCTGGCGCGGGCAAGAAGCTATCTGCTGGAGGGCTATAGCGTGCAGCAGGCGGCCTGGATGTCGGGCTACCAGCACGCCACCAACTTCTCTACCGCTTTTCGTCGGCGCTACGGCATCTCGCCCTGCGATGTGCAAAAGCCGGGCTAATCCATTTTTCCCCTTTTTGCGAAAAATAGTCAGCGGCTTTGGCAGCGCGCATACGTATCCTGGCATTGCGCATAGCTATAGACAGCATCAAAAAGGTAATAATTCTTATTAACAATTAGAAATGCCTTTGGAGATGTTCATGTTTGCGAAAACTCGCCTGGCGCTACTGGTAGGATGGGTGACCGGCGGCGTCGCCTTCCCGCTGCTGGCCCAGGAAACAACAAAAAACGAAACCATCGTGGTCACTTCGCAGATGCAGAGCGGCGCGACCAAAATTGCCACCCCGGATATAGAGACCCCGCAATCGGTGTCTATTATCACGCGCGAGCAGTTTGAAGAACAGGGCGCGATCAGCGTCCGCCAGGCCGTGAGCTATACCCCCGGGGTATACAGCAACCAGATTGGCGCCTCCAACCGCTTTGACTATATCGTCCTGCGCGGCTTCTCCGACGGCAGCCTGGATAACGTCTATCTCGACGGCCTGAAAATGATGGGCGATACCAACTCGCACAGCTCGCTGGTGGTCGATCCGTGGTTCCTGGAAAATATCGAAGTGGTGCGCGGCCCGGCCTCAGTGCTGTACGGCCGCTCTTCGCCCGGCGGCATCGTCGCCCTCACCTCGCGTAAACCCTCATTCGATCCCGGCGGGGAAATCAAGCTGTTTGCCGGGAATAACAACCAGCGCGGGGCAGCGTTTGACGTTACCGGGGCGCTGGACGATAACGATCGCGTGGCGGCGCGCTTAAGCGGCATGACCCGCTATGCAGACTCGCAGTTTGATACCTTAAAAGAGCAGCGCTACGCGATTATGCCCAGCCTGACCTGGCGCATCACCGACCAGACGCGCCTTGATTTGATGGCCTATCTGCATCGCGACCCGGAGGGCGGCAGCCACTCGGGCCTCCCCTATGAAGGTACCGTGGTGCCGCACTACGGCAAGAAAATCGCTAACACCTTCTTCGAGGGAGAAGATGACTACGACAAGTACGATCGCCGCGAAAATATGGTCGGCTACAACTTCGAGCATCTGTTTGATAACGGCTGGTCGGTGCGGCAGAAGCTGCGCTACCTGCATACCAAAGTCGAGCTGAATCAGGTTTATGCCGCGGGCTGGCTGAACGAAACCGAGCTGAACCGCGGCTATTCCGGCTCGGACGAAAAGATGAACGCCATCACCCTCGATAACCAGCTCGACGGCAGCGTCGATACCTGGGCCGTTAACCATCGCCTGCTGATAGGGATCGACTATCAGGACCGCAGCAACGACACCACCGGCTACTATGGCGCATTCCCGGCCATTGACGCCTTTAATCCGGTCTACGGCGCGAAGCCGGATTACATCACCATGTACAGCCGCGAGAAGCACAAGCTGCGCCAGACCGGCTACTATTTACAGGATCAAATGTCCTGGGAGCGCTGGCGTTTGACCCTCGGCGGGCGCTACGACCAGGTCAGCGTCTCCAACATCGATAAGCTTAATCAAACGCGCAGCGATCTGGATAAGAACAACTTCAGCACCCGCGCCGCGCTGCTGTATCTGTTCGATAACGGGTTTGCCCCGTACATCAGCTACTCCACCGCCTTTACACCCACCAGCTTCGCCGACGAAAACGGCAACGTGCTGGATCCGATGAAAGGCAAGCAGTGGGAAGCCGGGCTGAAGTATGAGCCGGAAGGAATGAACAGCCAGTTCAGCGCCTCGGTATTCCGCATCAATCAGACCAATATCGCCACCAAAGAAGAGCCGACCGATCCGTATCGTTCGATTGGTGAAATTGAGTCGAAAGGGGTGGAGCTGGAGGCGATAAGCCAGCTAACGGATAGCTTCCGCCTGCAGGCCGCCTATACCTACACCGACATTCGCTATAAGAAAAGCAGCCCGGAAGAGCAAGGCAAGCGTGCCGTTTACGCACCGCGCAATCAGGCCAGCGCCTGGCTGAGCTATGATGTGAAAAGCGGCCCGCTGGATGGCCTGACGCTGGGTTCCGGCGTGCGCTACGTCAACGGCATTACCAGCGACCGCCTGAATACGCACACTCTGCCGTCCTGGACGCTGGTGGATATGGCGATCGGCTATGACCTGTCGAAGGTGGGAATTAAAGGCCTCAGCGCCCAGCTGAACGTGAATAACCTGACCGACAAGAGCTACGTTGCCGCCTGTAACTCGCTCTCTTACTGCTACTTTGGCGCAGAGCGCAGTATCGTCGGCAGCGTCTCCTGGAAGTTCTGATCGCGCTAAAAAAGCCCGGAGTGTTGCGCTCCGGGCTGCGGGTTACTCTTCCGCTTTATGGGCCCACGCGGGCATGGCCGTTAAGTAGCGCATCGCCCGCTTGCGCGCTTCCGCGGGGCCGACCTTCTGCCAGGAATCGAGGAACTCGGCCAGGCCGGAGACGGCGTCCTCCCAGGATTTAAGCTTCCCCTCGCTATCGCAGCACCAGGCGCAGTACTCTTCGCTTGCGCTTTTCGCCTCCCCGGCGGACATCGGCATTCCACAGGCCTGACAAAACCGTTCTTGCTGTGACATAGAGCGCTCCTTTCTTGCGGGTTGAGCATAAAAAATACAGCATTGTTTGCACAATAACGTTCTGCCAGTTCAAATATCCGTAAATTATTTGTGGTTATTGTTGTATCACCCAGCATTGCTCCCGGTTCTCTGAACGCGTTCGTCTACACTAAACAGGGACAGGTGTTTGACGCAGCTGATTCAGGCGCATCCACGGTTTAAAACAGATTAAGACAGGACGCAACCATGCAACTTAACGACCCTACCCTTTTTCGCCAGCAGGCGTTGATTAACGGACGCTGGCGCGACGCCAGCAGCAAAGAGACCCTCGCGGTCACGAACCCCGCCAACGGCCAGCAGCTGGGCAGCGTGCCCAAAATGGGCGCCGCAGAAACCCGCGAGGCTATCGATGCCGCCGCCGGCGCGCTGCCCGCATGGCGCGCCCTTACCGCCAAAGAACGCTCCGCTATCCTGCGCCGCTGGTTTGAGCTGATGATGGAGCATCAGGACGATTTGGCGCGCCTGATGACGCTGGAACAGGGTAAACCGCTGGCAGAAGCAAAAGGTGAAATCAGCTACGCCGCCTCCTTTATCGAGTGGTTTGCCGAAGAGGGCAAGCGCATCTACGGCGATACCATTCCCGGCCATCAGGCCGACAAGCGGCTGCTGGTGATTAAACAACCGATTGGCGTAACCGCCGCTATCACCCCGTGGAATTTTCCCTCGGCGATGATCACCCGTAAAGCGGGTCCGGCGCTGGCCGCAGGCTGCACGATGGTGCTCAAGCCCGCCAGCCAGACCCCGTTCTCCGCGCTGGCGCTGGCGGAGCTCGCCAACCGCGCCGGGATCCCCGAGGGGGTGTTTAACGTGGTCACCGGATCGGCCAGCGAAGTCGGCAATGAGCTCACCGGTAACCCGCTGGTACGCAAACTCTCGTTTACCGGCTCGACGGAAATTGGCCGCCAGCTGATGGAACAGTGCGCGAAAGATATCAAGAAGGTCTCGCTGGAGCTCGGCGGCAACGCGCCGTTTATCGTTTTTGACGACGCCGATCTGGATAAAGCCGTCGAAGGCGCGCTGGCCTCCAAGTTTCGCAACGCCGGGCAGACCTGCGTCTGCGCCAACCGCCTGTATGTCCAGGATGGCGTCTACGATCGTTTCGCCGAAAAGCTTCAGCAGGCGGTGAGTAAGCTGCAAATCGGCGATGGCCTGCAGCCGAACGTCACCATCGGGCCGCTGATTGACGAGAAAGCGATCGCCAAAGTACAGGAGCATATCGCCGATGCGCTGGGCAAAGGCGCGCGGATAGTAACCGGCGGGAAAGTTCATGAGCTCGGCGGAAACTTCTTTCAGCCAACGATTCTGGTGGACGTCCCCGGTGATGCCAAAGTGGCGAAAGAAGAGACCTTTGGCCCCCTCGCCCCGCTATTCCGCTTTAAAGATGAAGCGGATGTTATTGCTCAGGCCAACGACACCGAATTCGGCCTGGCGGCCTATTTCTACGCTCGCGATCTGAGCCGCGTCTTTCGCGTCGGCGAAGCGCTGGAGTACGGCATTATCGGGATTAACACCGGCCTGATCTCCACCGAGGTCGCCCCGTTCGGCGGCGTGAAATCTTCCGGTCTCGGCCGCGAAGGGTCGAAGTATGGCATCGAGGATTACTTAGAAATCAAATACATGTGCATTGGGATTTAGCCAATAAACGCGCCAGCCCCGCTGGCGCGAATTTTTTAACGCTCAAGTGCGGATCGGCCAGGAAATGTAGTCACGACGGCCGTTCGTTTGCCGCCCGGGTCTCTCCGCCCCTATTTAATCGTAACCGCCATTTTTATGCTTCAGGCAATGATAAAAATATTATTGCCCGTCAGGAAAAGTTATCTCCTCTCAGTCCGGGGCAGGTTCGACATAAGATTAATCGTAGGCTACAATAATCAACGCCGAGCTAAAGCTTAATTTTTGAATAGATTCATAGACATAAATTCAGCTTTAAAGAAGGACAGGACATCATTTTATTGACTATAAAACGAGCAAAAAGATGACGGATAGCACCATTAAAATTTACAACGCCCGCTATAGTAAGCTGATGAAGCTACTGGATTTTATTGCCGTCAACTTGTTCATTTTCGCTTATTTAAAATACTTTTTCGTCGAACCCTCAACGGCCTCTCTGTTCCTGGGCATAATATATTCACTGATTTTTATCAGAGCCAATGAACACTTTCAGCTATATTCTGGTCAGTTTAAAGGCCAGTATTTAAAAAAATTAACTAAATTGTTTTTCAGCGTCAGTATAAGCGGCTTGTTATCATTTTTATTGTTTGTAAGCGCCGAATTATTACTGAACAATCACGCCAGCACAAACGCGGTGCGATTAGCTGAAATTATTGTGCTGTGCTCGATTGCCATATTTATTAGTATGTTTCTGATTCGCGTTATCTCCAGCCGCTATTTTTTCAAATCCAGACTCAAGGTGGCTATTTTAGGCATAACGCCAGCCGGGCTGGCCATCGAGCAGGCGCTGTTTAAGGAGTATACCCACGACGGGATTGACATCACCTTCTTTGAGGACCGCGCCGTGCAGCGCGACAGTCGCCTGCTCAGCATTGATAAAAAAGGCAACTCGCGCGACCTGCTGGCGCTGGCGAAAGCCGGAGAAATCGATGAAGTCTATATTGCCCTGCCGATGGTCGCCCAGCAGCGTATTCGCCAGTTCTTGAATGAATTTTCCGACACCACCGTAGATGTGTTTCTGGTACCGGACCTCTTTTCCTACAGCTCACATATTTCTCAGCTGCGGATGTTTGGCAATATTCAGACGATCAGCATTTTTACCTCGCCGTTTGAAGGCGAAGGCGCGGTACTCAAGCGTATCGAAGATATCGTGCTTGGCGCTTTTTTTACCCTGGTCAGCCTGCCGGTCATGCTGGCGGTGGCGATCGGAATTAAGCTGACTTCGCCGGGCCCGGTGCTGTTTAAACAAAACCGTTACGGCCTGAACGGTAAACAGATCCCCGTCTGGAAGTTCAGAACCATGCGCGTGATGGAAAACAGCGCGGTAGTGACCCAGGCAACGCGTAACGATCCGCGCATTACCCGCTTCGGCGCCTTTTTACGTAAACCTCACTTGATGAACTGCCGCAGTTTTTTAACGTGCTGCAGGGAACCATGTCGATAGTGGGCCCACGCCCTCACGCGGTCGCGCATAATGAGCAGTATCGCGTGCTGGTGGAAAATTACATGATCCGCCATAAAGTGAAGCCCGGCATTACCGGGCTGGCGCAAATACACGGTTTTCGCGGCGAAACCGACACGATTGATAAAATGGAAAAACGCATTCAGTACGATCTGGAATATATTCAGTCGTGGTCGCTGCTGCTGGACATTAAAATTGTGTTTTTAACGTTTTTCCGCGGATTTGTGGGGAAGAATGCGTTCTGAACTCACTTTCCTCGCAGGTTTGCTGGCGATGCCTTACGCATGGGCTGACCTGCAGGCAAAACCACATACCGGTGTGGCTGGCATCGATTTCGAGAGCCAGGTGGGTTATGACGTCGGTTACAATGACAACGTGACCTGGCAACGCTACGGCGGGAATGAAATCGGCTCCGCTTATCAAGGCGTTAAGCCGATTTTCAAAGCCATCGGCGAGCGCTACGAGGACCGCTATTTATTGATGTACTCCGGCGATTACCGCCGCTACGCCAGCGATAGCGCAGATAACCGCGACAACCATTTTTTTATGTTTAACGGCAAGTGGCGCTTCGGCAGCATGCACGGGCTGTCGTTGGATCTCGATGAAACGTTCGGCCATGAAGAGCGCGGCCGCGATACCACCGAGGGGTTTCTCCCCGAGCAGTTTAAAGAGTTTGGCATTAATAAGCCCATCGCCACGCGCTTCTTTAACAGTGAACTGCGCTATAGCTACGGGGCGCCGGAAGGCCGCGGTAAAGCAGAAGTTGCGCTAATGCATAAGCAGCTGCGCTTTCGCAATCTCGACAGCATTGAGGACGCCAGCGCCGACTTTCATTATTACATGCACGATCAGGAGTGGCATGAAAACAGCGTGGTCGCCGAGCTTTTTGATCAAAAAGCCAAAACGCTGCGCTATCGCTACAGTTTTATTACCAACCAGCGTCGCTATGAGCTCAACCCGTTAAAAGACAGTAATGAATATTACCTGCTGGTCGGCATGAAAAATCGTCTTTCCGGCAAGACCGAGATCCACGGCAACGTCGCCTGGCTGTATAAAGATTTTATCCATAATCCCGACTCGCAGGGGTTCAACGGCCTGAACTGGGATATTAACGCCGACTGGAAACCACTTGAACAGATAAAGCTCAACTTACATAGTTCACAACGAATAAAAGATCCCACCGACTCCGGCGGCTATATTCTGGTATCAAATTTCGGTCTGGGCTATGAGCACCACTGGCTGGTCGACAGGTTCTCCACTCTGGTTGATTACTCTTATATTACAGAGGATTACAAACACCAGACCAACGGACGCAAAGATCGATCAAACCTCGTTTCGCTCACCTTCAACTACGACTACCGTCCATCCGTTAATTTTCAGCTGAAGCTGCAATGGAACACGATGCATTCTAATAAAGAAAAAGATGCCTTTTATATTGGCCCGGACTATGACCATGAGGTCGAGCGCACGCTGGGCTACAACGACTCGGCCATTATTTTTATGACGCAGGTACAAATATGATCCTTAGCTATGGAAAACGGGCGGTGATTTCTCTTCTGGCGCTATGGCTGGCGGGCTGTTCGGCGCCGCCGCAGACAATCCGAACGCCGCCGGATGCCGTTTATCATCTGGACCAGGGAGATGAGATCAATATCGCGGTTTCCGGCGAACAGGATCTCACTATGCGCGTAAAAATCGATAATAGCGGCAGCGTTGATTATCCTTATATAGGCTCCCTGATGCTGAAAGGGAAAACGCCTGAACAGGTCGGCAACGAAATTGCCGATAAGCTGCGCGGTAACTATCTGCAGGCGCCAATGGTGACCGTAAGCATTGCCGAATACCGTAAAATTTATCTGTTAGGCGAAGTCAAAAAACCGGACGGTTACGCCTGGGAACCGGGCTTAACCGCTGAAAAAGCCATTGCGCTGGCCGGCGGGTTTACCGATCGCGCCGATCGCCATGACATCCGCATTCGTCAGTTTCGCAGCGGTAAACTGCTGGAAAACGTCGCCGCCGACTCCGCCGTACAGGCCGGAGATACCATCATCATTGGCATGAGTTTCTTCTGATATGGCTATTTCATTAGTTGAAAATGGAAAGAAGAAAGAAGGCTTTATCGACTTCACGCCTTATTTCAACAAAATTAAGCACAAGCTGATCTGGTGCCTGGTGGTGGTGGTGGTGGCTGCCGCGGCGTCGTGGATCCTGACGCGCTTTATGTCATCCAGCTATACCGCAACCGCGACGGTGCTGTTTAAAGCGCAGTCGCAGGATGTTACCCCCCTGCCGCGGCTGGAAAACTATGATTCCACCCGCAGCGATTACTATGAAACCAAATACGCGCTGATGGGCTCCCGCGTCGTGCTGGAAGCCGCGGTAAAAGCGCTAAAGCTGGATCGGGACCCGGAATTTAACGGCGGGGACAATCTTGATGAGGCCGCACGGGTCAATAATGCGCTGCGCGCCCTGCAAAAAAAACTGACCATCTCCGGCGTGCGCACCACGCAGCTAGTATCCGTTTCGATGGAGGCGAAATCGCCGCAAAAAGCCGCCGATATCGCCAACGGCGTGGCGCAGGCGTTTATCGATTACAGCCTGGCGCAGAAGCAGAAAATCTTACTTCAGGCCCAGGGCTGGAACGAGAAAATGATGGACGATCTGCGCGATAAGCTCGATCGCCAGAAAGCCGACATCGATGATTTTCTCAAACAAAACGGCCTGCTGACCTTTCGCAGCATGGATGGCTACGAGACCGAGCGCCTGGGGATCGTGATTAACCATCTGGCCGACGCCACCCAGCGCCGTCTGAAAGCGCAAACGGTGTGGGACAAAGTGCGCCGTCAGCAGGGAAAAGCGCCGGAAGCCATCATCTCGCTGCCGGAAATTTCCGGTCATCCGCAGATTCAGGATCTGCGTATCGCGCTGATCCAGACGCGGCGTAACTTATCGGAAGCGGCAAAACACTATGGCCCTAAGCATCCGAAATATCTTCAGGCTCAGGCCCAGCTGCAGGTCGTCAACGGGCAGATAGGCCAGGTGTTGGGGGAACTACTTAACGGCTTACGCCAGCAGTATCAGATTGCGCTGGACGATGAGCAGCACTATCAGAAGATGCTCGACGATCAGAAAGCCAACTTCCAGGCGCTGGGCGCCAAGCGCGATAAATACAACACCATGATGACCGCGCTGAACAAAACCGAAGAGCTGTATAAGTCGCTGTATCAGCGGGCGAATGAGCAGAAGCTCTCCAAGAGCTTTTCGGTTCCCGATGAAGTGATCTACGATGCCGCCGTGCCGCCAAATCTTCCTTCTAAACCGCAGCGCGGTCTGCTTATCGTGATGGCGACCCTGATGGCGCTGGCGCTGTACATCATGTACCTGATAGTCAGCACCGCGCTCGACAAAACGGTGAACAGCATCAGCGAACTTAAAGCCAAAACGGGCCTTGATGCCAGCGGTGAGTTTCCGCTGTTGCCTCAGGCGAACAGCGCGAAGCTGACGTTCCAGAACCTGCTGTATGCCGATATGCTCCACAGCCTGCGCCTGGCGCTGCTCGGCCAGAATACTCATAGCGGGACGATACTGGTGACCTCGGCGCAGGCAGATGCCGGCAGCAGCCTGATTGCCGAAATGCTGGCGTGGTCCGCCGCTAAGTCAGGCAAAACCTTGCTCATCGATATAGATTATCTGGCAAGCGCGGGGCTCTCCGCGCGCTATCCTCAGCATAAAACAGGGTTCAGCGAGCGTCTTGATGGCCGCAGCGCCGCGTCCCAGGCGGTGGTCCCCCTTTCCGAGACGCTGGATTTTATGCCGCGAGGCGAACTCAGCGACTCAGCCCTGCTGCTGCTCACTTCTGAGCGGCTCCCGGCGCTGCTGACGACGCTGCGGCAGACCTACGATTATCTGATTATTGATGCGCCATCGCTCGGACTGGCCCAGGACGCCCTGCTGCTGGCACCGCACGTCGATATCAGCCTGCTGGTGGTCAACGCAGGCGAGCAGGCGTCGCGCATCCGCGACGCGCAACATCGTCTGCAAGCCGCCGCGCCAACGCCTGTCGCCACCATGCTTAACCGGGTACAAGAAGAGAACCTGGAGACGCAGGAGGGCAAACGCCTGCCCGAGCGCGGCATGGGCGAACTGATTTCACCGAAGTAGCGATTATGAACTTAATTAAGAGTATTTCTTCAATCGCCAGCTCCTCGGTCCTCTCGCAGGCGATCGGCGCTTTTTCCGTGTGGCTGATTTCCCATCGCTACGGCATGGCGGAAGTCGGGCACTATGCGATGATCTACAGCAACGTGCTGATTGGCGCGCAGGTTTGCACCTTTGCGTCGCAGCTGCTGATCCCGCGCCAGGAAGAGCATGAGCTGGGGCAGAATGTGGTGTTTTGCCTGCTGCAAAGCCTGCTTCTGGCGCTGCCGTGGGCGGTCATCACCGGACTGATATTCCATCTCAATATCGCGTTTCTCTACCTGCTCACCTTCGGCTATGCGCTGGTTTTGATCGCCGAGAACCTCTCGCTGCGCGGCGGTAACTATCAGTTCCTCACCTTCCAGCGTATCGCCGTGTCGCTGGTGGTGGCGATAGCTCTGCTGGCGATGCCGAATACCACGCTGTTCTATATTGCCTGGATGGCGGGCATTTTGCTGCTGCTCGGCCTCTGCCTGCTGCGTTTGTTTCGCTTCAGTACCCTGACGCCGGCGCACTTTTCACCACGGGCGAACGGCCTTTTTGCGCGCCAGCACTGGCAGCACCTCAGCCGCGTCGGCAGCGCGGAAGTGCTGGCGATGGCCAGCAATAACCTGCCTACGATGTTGATAAATATCTGGTTTTCACCGCTGGTCGCCGGCTATTTCTCGGTGGTGAGCCGCTTCTGTTTATCACCGGTGATGATTGTCGGTAACGCGGTGCGCAACTCCATCTTTTCAAAATGGTCGATGGATTTTCGCAACGGCACCTTTAACTATCCGGAGTACAAAAAGATTCGCCTGATGCTGATGGCCGCGGCGCTGATCTGTATCCTTGGGATCTGGATTTTCTATCCGCTGGTCATGCGCCTGGGCTTCAGTCAGGAGTGGCTCAATTCCATTCCGACCTCACGCTATATGCTGCCCTATCTGTTCGCCGCGCTGGCCGTCAGTCCGCTGACCGTTATTGAGCTTATCTTTGGTTCTAAACGCTATTTTTTACGCATTCAGATCGAGCAGCTGCTGATTATTATCGTCGCTTTTATCGCGCTGCCTGAATTGGGCCAGCGCTATGAGATAGCCCTCCTGACGTTCTCCGTGCTGACCAGCATTCGCTATCTGTTCATCCTGCTGAAAATGAACAAACGGGCGCTACAGCTCTCCCGGCAGGAGCAGAAAATATGCAGCTAAACACCGGTCGCTATCTGGAGGTATTCGCGCTGACGACCATCGTCTTCTGCGGCACGATTCAGTATTTCACCGGCGTGGCAGCCGTGCTGTGGCTCCCCTTTTTCATGGTGCTGGTGATGGTGGTCCTGCTGATGATGCAAAGCCGGCCGCAGCCGCTGGCGCTTAGCGCGCGCGAGAAGGTGGTGCTGGCGCTGTATCTGACGTTTATCATCCTCAGCCTCTGCGCCACGGTTTTACAATCCGGCATCGTTACCGCCATCGTCGGCTTCAAAAATGAACTGGCCCTGTCGCTGGTGATGTTTTGCATGCTGCTCGGCATGTTTCGCGAGTCGCAGCTGCACCGCCTGACCCGGCTATTTTACTGGCTGTTCTACGTCCAGTTCCCGCTGGCTATCTATCAGGTGCTGGTGGTGGTGCCAAAACGCGTGGCTTTGCGCGGCGAGGATGAAAAGTGGGATTCGGTGGTCGGCACGTTTGGCGGCGACCCGATGGGCGGCGGCAATACCGCGGCCATGGGGATGTTCTGCCTGCTGATTATGCTGCTGAAGGTGTCCGAATTTAAGCACGGTATCTGCTCGTTCAAGTCGATGGCGGCGCATATCGTGCTGGCCTTTTTCCTCTGCGTGGTGGGCGAGGTAAAATTCGTGATTCTGCTGTCGCCTTTCTTACTGGCGCTGCTGTGGATCATGCCCGCTTACGTCAGCGGCATCAGCAAAGTCACCCTGCGCTCGTTGATGATTATCGCCGCCGGAATGGTGGTGCTAATTTTTGCCGCTATCACCATTCTGGCGTCCAATTACTCGTCGGCCTTCGGCGGGGACCCGACCAAAAGCGCGCTCTCGGTATTTATCGATTCCCTCGGCTATATCTTTGATACCAATTACATTATGGAAAGCGGCGAGCTCGGCCGGTTTACCACTATTTTCTTCTGGCTCCAGCATAACGAGCTTTTTGGCCCCGGCGGGATGCTGTTTGGCTACGGTCTGAACGCCACCAACAGCGGCAGTACCGTCTCCCCCGGCTATATTGGCGCCTGGTATCATCTGATACTCGACTCCACCGCGCTGAGCATGATGCTGTGGGAAGTCGGTATTATCGGCGTGATCTTATTTATCGCCATGATTGCCGCTATTCTCATCGGCATGCGGCCCAAAGAGACCTTTTCCCGCTACGATCTCAAACGGGAAGATTTACAGCTGCTCAGCTCCGCGCCTGCGTTTTACGTCTTTGCCATTGGCTGTTTGCTCAGCCTTCCCTACAGCCAGATCCTGATGATCATTCCCATGCTACAGTTTTTATTATGGCTGGCCCTCGGGGCGCTTATTGTCATTCATCGTTCCGTCCGTCTGAACTCCGGTACCCAATATGAATAAAACGCCATCAATTACCGTCAGCATTAAGACCCTCAACGAAGCGCAGGGTATTGAAAAAACGATCGACAGCGTCCGCAAGCAATTGCAGCCTTACCCGCATCAGATTATCGTCGCCGATAGCCTGTCCACCGATAATACCCGCGAGCTGGCCGTCGCCAAAGACGCGATGGTGGTTTGCCTCGATAACGCGAAAGATCGCTGCTGCGGCGTGGGCCACCAGCTGGGCTGGTTATTCAGCGAAGGGGACTATCTGCTGCTGCTGGACGGCGATATGGAGCTGGAGCCGGGTTTTCTCGACACCGCCGTGGCGTTTCTTGAAACGCATCCCGAATATGCGGGCGTGGCGGGCAGCGTCGAGATGGATGACGCCGCTAACTATGAGTTTAAATCGCGCAAGCAGCGCCTGCATCTTATCTATCCGCAGGGCGATACCGATCATCTTGGCGGCGGCGGCCTTTACCGCCGTTCGGCAATCGAGAAAATTGGCTATCTGACCAATCTTAACCTTCACGGTTATGAAGAAGCCGAATTGGGGATCCGTTTACAGGCCGCGGGCTATAAACTCCACCGCCTCGCCGCGCCCTATTTTAGCCATGCGTCCTATACCATGCCGACGTTCAAAATGCTGACCTATCGCTGGAAGAACGGTTTTTTATGGGCGCCGGGTGAGCTATTACGCAACTGCTGGGGGAAAAAGCATTTCCCCGCCGCGCTTAAGATTGTTCGCAACGAACTGATATTCACGCTGTATATCCTGGTATTGATTATTTGCCTCCTGTCGTTCAATCCCGGGGTGATTTTTATCGCCCTGCTTCCGCTGCTGGCATTTATCGCGCTGAAGGCGATTAAAAATAAGTCGCTGCGGGACGGCGTCCAGAGCGTGGTCAACTTATCGTTATTTTCCGCAGGTATGGTGCGAGGCCTGCTTAACTCCGTTCGCGATCCGCTGAAACAACCCGCCGTGACCGTCTCCAACCCAAAACATATCCAGACAGAACATGAAAATATTATTCGTTAATAAATTCTTTTTTATTAAGGGCGGAGCGGAAACCGTTTTTTTCCAGGAGCGAGACGCCATGCTGCAAGCGGGCTATCAGGTTGTCGACTTCAGCATGCAGCATGCGGAAAATAAGCCTTCGCCCTGGGAAAGCTTCTTCGTACATAACGTGGATTATCATCAAAGCCACGGGCTGACGGGCAAGCTCAAAGCGGGCATCGACTTTATCTACAACGCTGAGGCCTGCAATAAACTCAACACCCTGCTGCTGGAGCAGCGCCCGGATATTGTGCACTTTCATAATATCTACCACCAGCTGACGCCCGCATTGATTGGCGTCGCTAAGCGCTTTGGCTGCAAAACCGTACTGACGGCGCACGATTATAAAATCGTCTGCCCATCGTACACCATGCTACGCGATGGCCACGTCTGCGATGACTGTCTTACCGGTTCGGTGAGCAATGCCTTTCGCCATCGTTGCCAGCAGGGCGATACCTTTAAAAGCCTGCTGCTCTCGCTTGAGGCCTACTGGCAAAAGTTCGCGCAAAATTACGCCATGCTCGATTGCATTATCGCTCCCAGCGAATTTATGCGTCAGACGCTGCTGCGTAAATTACCCAGGTCGCGGATCGATGTGATCGTCAACGGTATTGATGCCAGCACCACGATCCCGGGCGATACGGCGGGGGATTATTTCCTCTATATCGGCCGCTTGAGCCGTGAGAAAGGCGTGGCCACCCTGGCGCTGGCGCAGCAAAAAATGCAGCAGTCCATGCCGCTGAAAATCGTCGGCGATGGCCCTCTCGGCAGCGACCTGCGCGCCCGCTTTAGCGGTCCGGAATTTCTCGGCTATATGCGCCACGGAGACGCGCTCAACGCGTTGATTCGCGGCGCGCGGGCGGTGATCGTCCCATCCGAATATTATGAAAACTGCTCGATGTCGGTGCTGGAGGCCATGGCGTTCGGTCGCCCCGTCGTCGGCGGCAATATCGGCGGCATTCCGGAGCAAATTCGCGATGGCATTGATGGCTATCTGGTGGAACCCGGGGATGCCGACGCGCTGGCGCGCATCATGGATAGCCTGGCCGCCAATCCGCAGCAGGCGCGTGAAATGGGCATCAACGCACGCCAGCGTTTAGAGGAGAAATACGATCTCGCCCGGCATATGCAGGTTCTGCAGGAACTCTATCAGCAGCTCGTGGGGGAAGCGAAATGAAGCTCAAAGTGACGGTGCTTGGCACCCGCGGTATTCCGAACGTCCAGGGCGGCGTTGAGACCCATTGCCAGAATCTTTATCCAGAAATCTATCACCAGAATCACGCCGATATCTGCGTCATTGCCCGCTCACCGTACGTGGACTATCGCCGTAGCGAATATAAAGGCGTGCGGTTGAAAAGCCTGTGGGCGCCCAAAAGCCGTAAATTCGAAGCCATTATTCACTCTACGCTGGCCGCATTCAGCACCCTGTTTGACGGCTCAAATGTGGTTCACGTTCACGCGGTCGGCCCTGGCCTGGTGGTCCCGCTGCTGCGCCTGCTCGGCAAGCGCGTCGTTTTTACCCACCACGGCCCGGACTACGATCGCCAGAAGTGGGGCAAAATGGCGAAAGAGATGCTGCGCCTCGGTGAGAAATGGGCGGTGAAATATGCTAACGAGGTTATTGTTATCTCGGAAGTGATTAATACGCTCATTAAGACCAAACACGGCCGTACCAACGCTAACGTGATCTATAACGGCGTGCGCCAACCGCAGCTTCCCGCCGAAGAGACGCGACGGGCCACGCTGAATCAGTATTCGCTGGAAGCCGGACAATACGTTGTCGCCGTCGCCCGTTTTGTGGAAGAAAAGGGGCTGCACGATCTGCTTGCCGCCTACAAAGCCTCGAACTGTTCGCTGCCGCTGGTGCTGATTGGCGATGCCGACCATCCCGATGAGTACAGCGAGCGGCTGAAGAAGCAGGCGGCCGAAACCCCGGGAGCGATCATGACCGGTTTTATTAGCGGCGATCCGCTGCACACTTTGTTCTCACAGGCCGGGCTTTTTGTTCTACCGTCTTATCACGAAGGGCTGCCCATTGCCCTGCTGGAAGCCATGTCCTGGTCACTGCCGGTTATCGTCAGCGATATCCCGGCCAACCTCGAGATTGGCCTGCCTGCCGAGGTCTATTTTCCGACGGGCAATGTCGCCGCGCTGGCGCAAAAGCTCCAGTCCTGGCGCGGCGAGGAGACCGCGGATTACAGCCAACTGATGCCTAAATACCGCTGGCCGGACATTGCGGCAAAAACCGCTCAGGTCTATCAGCGTTTAATGAATAAGAGTCAACCGTGACTAAATCAACATCCGACCTGGTCGTCGAGCGCTTTTATTCCGCGCTTGACCCGGAAACAGAAACCTCACTCACGCCGGAACAAAAGCGCGGTATTGAACAGGCGCTGGTGAGATCGAGCCTGGCCTCGCGCCATCGCATCGATTTTCGCCATAGCTTTCCTTTTCTGCATCGCCGCTATTTCGTGGTCTTTTTATGCGGCCGCGATCTGCGCAAAATTCCGCGAGAGAGTACGCTGCTCGGGCGTATATTCTCCACCCTGGCGATTACCATCGCCGTGCTGTTCGCCATTCTTGCGGTGCTGCTGGCGCTCTATATGCTGAAATCCGCGCTGGGTATCGATGTGTTTAAAAACTTCCACGTCGGTATCTGGACGTGGTTTGTGAACCTCCACGATAAAGTGAATTAACGATGAGCTCTTTTTCGCTGCGCCGCGCCGCGCGCCTTGTGGCGCTACTGCTGGCCGGAGTCATACCCTCAGAGGCAGTGCTGGCTGAACGCACGGTTATCACCCCGCCGGCCTTTACCGGTCTGTTGACGAACCCAGGGATCGGCGTGGCCAGTTTCCACGATGGTTATGGCCAGAAACCCTCTCTGAAAGAGTATCCGGACACCGGGTTTGAATACGATCGCTTTTACTGGAGCGATCTGGAGCCCGAGGAAGGCGTCTATGATTTTGCGCCGATCGATCGTGCTTTCAGCGTCGCCGCCCAGCATCAGCCGGCGATGAACGTCGGATTGCGTTTCATGGCGCTCGATGAACCGCAATCGGGCTCGAAAATCCCCGCCTGGCTTATCAAAAAAGGCATTCAGGGACAATGGGTCGAAAATGGCAAAACCTTTGTGCCGGACCTCAGCGATCCGACCTTTATCGCCTATGCGCAAAAGCTGCTTAACGCCCTCGGCGCGCGTTATGACGGCAACCCGAACCTCGGGTTTGTCGATATCGGCATGGTGGGTTCGTGGGGGGAATGGCACAACTCCAATTTCCCTGACGTTGCGCCGTTGCTGGAAAAGTACGCTCCGGAGCAGCTCAATCGCTACATTGATATGCACTTCAGCAGCTTCCCGAAAACGCCCAAAATCATGTTAATCAGCGGCGGTAATTCGCTGGTCTGGGCCAGCCAAAAAGGCGCGGGGTGGCGTGCGGATTGCTGGGGAGACTGGCATAACTTTTCCGCAGAGTGGAGCCATATGCGCGATGATTATCCTCAACGCCTGGCCGCGGCGCAGACGGCGTGGTCCGGGTTTAATGATAGCTGGCAGCACGCCCCCGTTAGCCTGGAAATTTGCGGTTATATGGCGGAGTGGGAAAGCGTGCAGCACTATACCCGCGAAGAGGTCCAGGCAAGCTTCGACTGGGCATTAGCGCAGCACGCCAGTACCCTGAATCTGAAATCGCGTCCGGTGCCGGCAGCGTATCGCGATATCGTTGATAGCGCGTTATTGCGAATCGGCTACCGCTACCGGGTGGGTCAGCTGGAATGGGATACGCCCGTACGCAGCGGCATGCCGCTTACGCTAAACGTCACCTGGCGTAACGACGGCGTCGCGCCAGCCTATCTCCCGTACCTTGTGCAATGGCGGATAGTCAATGACGCCGGAACGACCGTTACGCAAATCAAAACGGCGGATGACGTTCGCCAGTGGCTGCCCGGCGAACATCACAGCAGCGCTACGCTGCCGCTGCCTGCCGGACTCCCGGGCGGCCAATATCGTCTGGAAGCGGCCCTGACCAATTATCAGGGCCAGCCGCGTATTCAACTCGCTAACGAAGGTAAAACCGGTGATGGATGGTATTCACTGGCTTCGTTTAACCTTAAGGAATAACCATGTTTGAGGCTATCAGGCTGGTCGCCCGGGAAATCAAATCCTGCGGCGGCATAAAAGCGAAAATCGCGGTTCTGCTTTATCGTCTGGCGACGCTCTATCGCAGCCGTAATCCTCTGTGGAAGATCTGCGGGATCCCCTTCGTTATTCTCAATATCGTGATTAACGAGTGTTTATTTTGCATTGAGCTGCCGTGGCGAGCGCGCATTGGCTATGGGCTGAAGCTGTATCATCCGCACTGCATCGTGATTAATCGGGGAACGGTCATCGGCCAGAACTGCACCCTGCGCCAGGGCGTCACGATTGGCAGCGTGACCGACAGTCAGGGCCGTGAGGGCGACAGCCCGCGCATCGGCGATAACGTCGAATTTGGCGCCCACGCCGTGGTGATTGGCGCGGTCACGCTGGGCGACAACGTCAAGGTTGGAGCAGGCACGGTGGTGACCAAAGATCTGGCCGCAGGAATGATTGCCGTCGGTCAACCCTGTCGGGTATTAAACGGTATTTAGCGCGGGTTTGCCTGGGAAGGAAACCCGCGCTGGTCGAAACGCGGGTTTTATTGCGAGCAGGATGACAGCCGCTGACCGGAACTCAGGCTCTCAGCTTAACCGGTTCGCTAAAATCATCGGCGGGCTCCAGCTTAAGACTGAACGTCGCCAGTAACGCTTCGGCTCGTTCGTGAAAACCACGTAGCGTCTTTTCAAGCTTTTCAGTGACTTCAGGATCGTCAATCGCGACCGGACGCCAGACGCCCTCTTTGTCGAACAATCCAAACTGATAGCTATAGGTGAAGCGCGATTCCTGCGCTTCCATCTCCATCCACCATCCCCAGAACTCGCGTTTTTCAGGCGCTGGTTTTACGTTGACGCAAACAGCCAGGCAATCGAAAAAGAAGCGGTTGTCTTCACATTGCTCCTCACGGATGTAAGGGCCAAGCGCCGTGAATTTCTTAATCAGCTTACTCTTCAGGTGTCCACTCGGTAACGTCATTGCGATCTCCTTTAGTGATGCCATGACGTTACCAAATCGATAGAATTTAGCAATATATTAACTAAATCTATGGCTAATCCAGCGGGCGATCTGCCGCAGCGCGTGATCGAAATTGCGATAGACCGGATTGAACGGGATCTCCAACAGCTTGCCGTCGGATGATGATGAAGTAATCAGCCGCGACTCCTCCTCCGGGCTGAACGGATCGTCTTTCCAGAAGCCTGAGAGCATCGGCGTGGGGCAGCGGCGTCCCAGCAGCCCCTGAACCTTCAGGGAATAGCGGTTAAGCTCAACGCGCAGCGCGTCGTCGGAAGCGTCATGCATCCCCAACCGCGAAGCCAGAACGTCAAGATACATCTCCGGCACCCGCCCCTGATGCAGCGGGTCCACCAGCAGGCCGTGTACCACCGGCCCCAGGCAGGCCACCGCCTTCAGGCGCTGGGACTCAAGATAGCCCAACCGCACGGCGATATTCGCGCCGAAACGGAAACCAAAGGCGGCCACGCGGGTATGATCGACCCAGGGCACATTAGCCAGATGCTGCAGCACATACTGGTGCAGCAGACTGGTATCCTGGGTCAGCTTGCATTTTGAGGAGAAACCGATGGAAGGCATATCCACGGTCAGCATAGCGATACCCAACGGCGCAAAATAGTTTTCATACAGGTTGTAATAGTCGGTCTGTAGCGCGTCAAGCCCGCCGCACATCAGTACCGTCGGGAACGGCCCATCGCCTGGCGGCATATGCAGGAAACCGGTGATCGGCGCGGCGCCGGGGATAGAGAACTCCAGCTCTCGCAGCTTGCCGGGCAAGCGCTGAGCGGCTTCTTCATAAGCCCGGTATGCCAGCACCTGCGCCTGTTCCGCCAGCTCATCGCCCTTGATGTGCGGATAGGCGGCAATGCTGTAAAGGTTTGCCGCATGGAGCCAGTGACGACCGCTCACGAGCAGATTCTCTTCCTGACCGGCCTTCTGCTGCCAGTCCATCGCCTGTTTGGCCCATTCAAAGATCCAGTTGCCGCCGCGATAGCCAACGACCGTATCGTAAAGCTCCGGGTCGGTTCGCTCGGCATCGCTCATGACGATGCGCGCCTGCACGTCGAGGATTTCCTGCGGCGTCACGCCACGCCAGATCCACATCAGGCGGTTAATCAATCGATACCAGTGATCAACGTGATTACCGCTGAGCGCAGACTGGATCGGTTGCTGCGCTCCGGTATTAAACCGACGCACCAGCGTGGAGGTTTCCGGATGTTTGAATCGGGGTTTAAACAGCGTTTCGCTAAGGTTAGCCTGGGACATGTGCAGCCTCCATCATGTTGCCACTGAAGCTATTGTAACCTGCGCAAGGGTAAAAAAAACCACGCCCGGCAAAACCGGGCGTGGTAATTAGCATTTATGCTGGAAATTAACGACCTGCGATAGGCGGTACGAACACCACGCCCATATCCCACGGCTGTTCAATCCAGGTATCCTGGGGAATATCAACAACATAATCATCAACCAGCGGGCGACCGGCCGGTTTTGCGAAGATAGTGACAAAATGTGCTTTCGGATACATTTCGCGGATGGCTACGGCGGTACCGCCGGTGTCGACGAGGTCATCGATCACGATAAAGCCTTCGCCATCGCCTTCAGCACGTTTCAGCACGGTCAGTTCACGCTGATTATCGTGGTCATAGCTTGAGATGCAAACGGTATCAACATGACGAATACCCAGTTCACGCGCCAGTAGTGCTCCCGGTACCAGACCGCCGCGGCTAACGGCAATAATGCCTTTCCACTGTTCAACCGGCAGCAGGCGAGTTGCCAGCTTGCGGGCGTGAATCTGCAACATGTCCCAGGTGACGACGTATTTTTCGCTCATGTGAAGTGTCCCAGCCTGTGTAATACGGCTTAAATAATGTTCGAGGGGGAAAATGGTTGCGCGAGATTATAGAGATCTGACGCGCTAAAAACCAGCGTTAAGCGGCCACGACGACTCTTTTTACGTGGTTTACACTACCAGAGTACACGGAAAGTGGTATTCTCAACCCCATCGCGCAAGCCCGGGCTTGTAGTGTATTTGATTGCTAACCCCTCGATCTGCAAATGACTTTTGCAGGTGATTGTAAGGAGACTTATCGTGTCTGAACTGTCTCAATTATCCCCGCAGCCGCTGTGGGATATTTTTGCCAAAATCTGCTCTATTCCTCACCCCTCCTATCACGAAGAACAGCTCGCTGAGCACATCATGGGCTGGGCAAAAGAAAAAGGCTTACACGCGGAACGCGACCAGGTTGGCAACATTCTGATTCGTAAAGGCGCGACTGCCGGTATGGAAAACCGCAAACCGGTTGTGCTGCAGGCGCACCTCGATATGGTGCCGCAGAAAAACAACGATACCGTTCATGACTTCGCTAAGGACCCGATTCAGCCGTACATCGACGGCGAGTGGGTCAAAGCGCGCGGCACCACCCTGGGCGCCGACAACGGTATTGGCATGGCTTCCGCGCTGGCGGTACTGGCTGACGACAACGTGGTTCACGGCCCGCTGGAAGTGCTGCTGACCATGACGGAAGAAGCCGGTATGGACGGCGCGTTTGGCCTGCAGGCCAACTGGCTGCAGGCGGATATCCTGATCAACACCGACTCCGAAGAAGAAGGTGAGATTTACATGGGCTGTGCGGGGGGTATCGACTTCACCTCTGACCTGGCGCTGACCCGTGAAGCCGTTCCGGCCGGTTTCCAGAGCTTTAAGCTGACCCTTAAAGGACTCAAAGGCGGCCACTCCGGCGGCGAGATCCACGTTGGTTTAGGTAATGCCAACAAGCTGCTGGCACGCTTCCTCGCAGGCCATGCTGAAGAGCTGGATCTGCGCCTGGTCGATTTCAACGGCGGCACCCTGCGCAACGCGATCCCGCGTGAAGCGTTCGCGACAGTCGCCGTGGCCGCGGATAAAGCGGACGCGCTGAAAGCGCTGGCTAATGAGTACCAGGCGATCCTGAAAAACGAGCTGGCGGCCAAAGAGAAAAACCTGACTGTGCTGCTGGAGTCGGTTGCTAACGAGCAGCCTGCGCTGACGGCCCAATCTCGTGATACCTTTGTGCGTCTGCTGAACGCCACGCCAAACGGCGTCATCCGCAACTCTGATGTGGCAAAAGGCGTGGTGGAAACCTCGCTGAACGTCGGCGTGGTGACCATGACCGGCGACAACGTGCAGATTCACTGCCTGATTCGCTCGCTGATCGACAGCGGCAAAGATTATGTCGTGAGCATGCTGGATTCGCTGGGCAAGCTGGCCGGTGCGAAAACCGAAGCGAAAGGCGCCTACCCGGGCTGGCAGCCGGACGCCAACTCGCCGGTGATGCATCTGGTGCGTGAAACCTATCAGCGTCTGTTCAACAAGACGCCGAACATCCAGATTATCCACGCGGGCCTGGAGTGCGGGCTGTTCAAAAAACCGTATCCGGATATGGACATGGTTTCTATCGGGCCAACCATCACCGGTCCTCACTCCCCGGATGAGCAGGTTCATATCGAAAGCGTGGGCCAGTACTGGACGCTGTTGACTGAACTGCTGAAATCCATTCCGGCGAAGTAAGACAACACAGGCCCACTCCGCAGAGAGTGGGCCTTTTCTTTATAAAATGACCGAGCGAAAGCACGCCGTGCCGATTGTGGTAACCGCATCCGGGCATACCTGTCACGCGCTGTATGTGGGGTCGATTTGCCGCCGCATCAAATAATTAAGAAATTGTTCACCCCGCGCCGTCACTTCCTGTGGCTGCATAACGGTGAAGCCGTGACGCGCAAAAAAGGGCTTTGCCGTAATACTGGCCTCTACCGTATAAACGCGCTCAGGAAGCTGCCTCAATAGCGTATTGAGCAGCGCGCTGGCGACGCCCTGGCGGCTATAGTCGGGAGAGACAAATAGTAAATCGATATAGTCATCCACGGCGGTAATAAACCCGACCGGCGAGGCATCATTTATTGCCACCAGTACGCGTGACGCCGCGAGTTTTTGCCGCCAGCGGGCTTCATCAACCTGCGCCCAGGCGGCAATTTGCCGGGGGGAATAGTCGGCGCTGGCGGTCTCTTTAACGGCGCGTAAAAATAGTGCGCATAGCGCCGGAAAATCCCGCTCTTCGTACATTCTTATCGTTAACATCGTTACAATCCCAAAACGAGTTGCCGCTCCAGCTGCGGATCAAGCAGCGTCACGTGCAGCCCCACCAGCCTTACTCCCCGACCTCCGCGCCGCTCGTGCCAGGCTTTATGCGCGGTAGAAATCAAATCATCTTTATTCAGCCGGGGCCAGACATGTTCCTGGGTGGTGAGCTGAAAATCATTAAACTTCAGCTTGACCCCCTGACGGGCAATCAGCAAATCCGGTTTAACCTTCGCCAGTCGCCGTTCCAGCTCCGGGTAGAGGTTCTCAATAATCGATTCACACTCCGCCCATTCGTGGATATCTTCTATCAGGGTTCGTTCAACGCCCACCGATTTGCGCTGGCGCTCGCTGCTGATTTCTCGTTCATCAATCCCCTGGCTGCGCTCCCACAGTATCCGCCCAAATTTACCAAAGCGCTTGAGCAGCATCGCCAGATCGCTGTTCTGCACATCTTCACAGGTCCTCAGCCCCATGCTCTCGAGCTTCGCGGCGGAAACCTTGCCGACCCCCGGGATCTTCGATAGCGGCAACGTTTTGACAAACTCCGCGACCTGATGCGGCGCAATAACAAACTGACCGTTGGGTTTATTCAGATCCGAGGCGATTTTTGCGAGAAATTTTACCGGCGCAATTCCTGCGGAGGCGGTCAAATTTAGCTCACGATGGATGGTCTCGCGGATCTCCTGCGCCATCAGCGTCGCTGACCCCTGACAATGAACGCTGTCGCTAACGTCGAGATAGGCTTCGTCCAGCGATAATGGTTCGATTAACGAGGTATAGCGGGAAAAAATCTCCCGGATATGGTTCGACGCCTCTTTATAGGCGTCAAAGCGGCCGGGAAGCAGCGTCAGGTGGGGGCAAAGTTTGAGCGCGGTGGCGGTTGGCATGGCGCTGCGCACGCCGAATTTACGCGCCGGATAGTTAGCCGTACTGATAACACCGCGCTGCACCCGACTGCCGCCAATGGCAATAGGGATGTCGCGCAGTGCCGGGTTGTCACGCATTTCCACCGCCGCGAAGAAGCAGTCCATATCAACGTGGATGATTTTACGCATAGCCAAACCTTAGACTGTACATGCATACAGTATAGCAAAATACGGCGAAATTTAATCTTTTTAAATCCACTATCCTGAAAAACATGCTACAACATAAAAATGCAATAAATATAAGTTACTTTTCATATAGTTATATGAGTATATAAGGTGAATGCAATCATGAAATCAATACTTACTGCGCTTGGTTTGCTTATTGCCAGCAGCGCCTGCGCCGCGCCGCAGCTCATTGCGCATCGGGGAGGCACCGGCGATGCGCCGGAAAATACCCTTCCGGCGATAAAACTTGCGCTGGAGAATAAGGCCGAGGCGATTTGGATAACAGTACAATTAAGCCAGGATGGCGTTCCGGTCTTATATCGCCCGAGCGATCTGTCCGCGCTGACTGACCATACGGGGAAAATCTCAAGCTTCAGCGCTGCCGAGCTGACCCGTATGGACGCGGGATGGACATGGGGCGGTGAAACTCACCCCTGGCGCGGTAAAAACGCAACCATTCCAACGCTGCAATCGGTACTGGAACAGTGGCCGCAGACCTTCTTTTACATCGATATCAAATCGCCTGATGCAGATCCGGCCATCATGGCGGCGCGTCTTAGCGAAGTACTGCAAAAGACCAATAGCCTCTCGCGCGTACGAGTGTATTCAACGGAAGACCGCTATATCGCGGCGCTGCCAGCATCTATCCCCCATTTCGTCAGCCGGGGCGAAACGCGAACGAAGCTGGCTAATATTTCGCTTAGCCACCAGTGCCAGCCAACTGCGGCGTCGGGCAATGAATACTGGTACGGTCTGGAGCTGAAACGCAAGGTAGAAATAGTGGAGAAGTTCACGCTGGGCGAAGGCGTATCGCCAGCCACGCTCACCTGGGATAAAGAAGCTATGGACTGTTTCCGCTCACAGGGCAAAGCCCATATTGTCTTCTTCGGCATTAATAGTGCCGATGATTTTCGTACCGCAAGCGAGCTTGGCGCCGACGGCGTGATGGTAGACTCGCCGGCGAAAGCGAAAGACTGGTAAATCAAAAAAGGCCGCACGGTGCGGCCTGCTGATTATAGGATGCGATCCTGCTTGCGCTGCGCTTCGCGAGCCAGGCGTTTTTTGCGCGCATCGCAGGGCTCAGGACAGTCGCAGACCTTTTCCATACCCAGCGATGAGATCCCGCCGCAGCTGCCCTGAATACTTTTGCGCTTGATCAGATAACCAAGCGACATTCCCAGGATAACCAGCGCGAAAATCAGGAAGGTCGCGACAAATACCGTCAGCATCATCAGCCTCCAAAATCGTCCAGCATGATGTTTTCATCCTCAACGCCGAGATCTTTAAGCATTTTAATGACCGCGGCGTTCATCACCGGCGGCCCGCACATGTAGAATTCACAATCTTCCGGCGCCGGGTGATCGCGCAGATAGTTTTCATACAGAACGTTATGAATAAAGCCGGTATGGCCGGTCCAGTTATCTTCCGGCTGCGGATCGGAGAGCGCCACGTGGAAGGTAAAATTCGGGTTTTCCCGCGCCAGCTGCTCGAATTCGTCATCATAGAACATTTCTCGCAGAGAGCGCGCACCGTACCAGAAGCTGATTTTACGTTTGCTGTGCAGCCGCTTAAGCTGGTCGAAAATATGCGAGCGCATCGGCGCCATCCCCGCTCCGCCGCCGATAAAGACCATCTCAGCATCCGTTTCTTTGGCAAAAAATTCCCCAAACGGCCCGGAAATCGTCACTTTATCGCCCGGCTTCAGCGACCAGATATAGGAGGACATGATCCCCGGAGGCGCATCAGGTACCTGCGGCGGCGGCGTTGCGATACGCACGTTGAGCATGATGATACCCTTCTCTTCCGGATAGTTAGCCATGGAGTAGGCGCGTAGCGTTGGCTCCTTCACGTCAGAGACGTAGCGGAAAAGGTTAAATTTATCCCAGTCGCCGCGATACTCGTCCGGAACGTCAAAATCGGCATAGGCAACCTTGTGCGAGGGGCATTCGATCTGAATATACCCGCCGGCCCGGAACGGAACCGCGTCACCGTCCGGCACGCGCAGCTTCAGCTCCTTGATAAAAGTGGCTTTGTTATCGTTCGAGATAACTTCACACTCCCACTTCTTAACGCCAAAAATCTCCTCCGGCAGCTCAATTTTCATGTTCTGCTTCACCGCGACCTGGCAGGCCAGACGGCAGCCCTCTCTCGCCTCACGCTTGGTGATATGAGAGAGTTCGGTAGGCAGAATATCACCGCCGCCCTCTTTCACCGTCACCCGGCACTGGCCGCAGGAGCCGCCGCCGCCGCAGGCGGATGAAACAAAGATACCGTTGCTGGAGAGCGTATTCAGCAGCTTGTCGCCGGCCGGAGTACGAATTTGTTTATCCGCTTCGTTATTGATTTCAATGACCACGTCGCCCGCATTCACTAATTTCGAACGCGCGGCCAGTATCAGCCCCGATAGTACCAGGACGATCAGCGTGAACATCACTACGCCAAGAATTATTTCCATACTTTCCGCCCTTATAGCTGCACACCGGAGAATGACATAAAGCCCAGCGCCATCAGACCCGTGGTAATAAAGGTGATCCCTAACCCGCGCAGACCCGCAGGCACGTTTGCGTATTTCATTTTTTCACGAATGCCCGCCATCGCCACAATTGCCAGCAGCCAGCCGATGCCGGAGCCAAAGCCGTAAACGATAGATTCGGTGAAGTTATAGTCACGCTGCACCATGAAGGAGACGCCGCCAAAGATCGCACAGTTGACGGCGATCAGCGGCAGGAAGATCCCCAGCGCGTTATAGAGCGTCGGGAAGTACTTATCGAGGATCATCTCCAGGATTTGCACCAGCGCGGCAATCACGCCAATAAAGGTGATAAAGTTCAGAAAGCTTAAGTCGACGCCTTCAACCAGCGCACCGTCGCGCAGCACCAGGTTATACACCAGATTATTGATCGGCACCGCCAGCCCAAGTACGACCGTTACCGCCACGCCGAGTCCGAAAGCGGTCGAGACCTTTTTCGATACCGCGAGGAAAGTACACATCCCAAGAAAGAAGGCCAGCGCCATATTTTCAACAAACACGGCGCGGACAAACAGGCTAATATAATGAGCCATAATCGGTTACTCCTTTTCCTGCTGTTCAGGCTTCCAGCTGCGCACCGCCCAAATCAACAAACCGATAATGAAGAACGCACTGGGCGCCAGAAGAAACAGACCATTTGGCTGGTACCAGCCGCCGTTCTGCACCGTTTCCAGCACGGTAATACCGAATAGCTTACCACTGCCGATCAGCTCTCTCAGGAAACCGACGATGATTAGGATCGCCCCGTATCCCAGACCGTTGCCAATACCGTCCATAAAGCTCGCCAACGGCGGCGACTTCATGGCATAGGCTTCGGCGCGCCCCATCACGATACAGTTAGTGATGATCAAACCGACGAAAACCGAAAGCTGTTTCGAGATCTCATAGGCAAACGCGCGTAGCACCTGATCGACGACGATAACCAACGAAGCGATAATCGCCATCTGTACAATGATGCGCACGCTATTCGGAATGTGGTGGCGAATCATGGAGATAAACATGCTGGAGAATGCCGTAACCAGCGTCACCGCGATGGTCATTACAAAAGCGGTCTCCAGCTTGGTGGTCACCGCCAGCGCGGAGCAGACGCCCAGTACCTGCAGAGTGATAGGGTTATTAGCGATAAGCGGCCCCACCAGCACGCGCTTCATTTCTTTCATGTCGCCCAAATCAGCCATTATTCAGCTCCCCTTCTCGCACCTTTTGCAGGAATGGACCAAAGCCCAGTTTGCCCATCCAGAAATCAAAGCTATGCTGCACGCCGTTTGACGTCAGCGTTGCGCCCGACAGGCCATCAACGGCGTGCAGGTCGCCAGGACGCGCGCCGCCTTTGACGATTCTCAGCGCAGGCATCCCTTTATCATCAAGCACCTGTTTACCGACGAACTGCTGGCGCCAGTTGGGGTTTTCAATTTCCCCGCCCAGCCCCGGCGTCTCACCGTGATCGTAATAGGTGATCCCTTTGACCGTGCGGCCATCGGTTTCCAGCGCAACAAAAGCGTACATCACCGACCACAGGCCGTTACCGTAAATAGGCAGTACCACTTCCTGAATCTGCTGCTTTTCATCGCGCACCAGGTAAATTTCGGCAATATTACTGCGGCGTTTGATACCGGCAGGATCCTGACTCGCCTCCAGCTGTAGGCTCTGCTGAGGATCTTTCAGGGCCTGGGCCTGATTAAACTTGCCCGGATCTTTATCCAGCAGCTCACCGCTGGCTAAATCGACTAAACGCGGAGAGATATGGGCCTTAAAAATGTCAGCCACTTCATCTGCGCTCATTCCCTGCTTCATCAGACCGGCAACCGCCAGGATATTGCGCTGTTTATCGAGAGCGCGCTGCTCCTGCTGGCGTGATTTTAGCCCCACGGCAGAACCGGCGACCACAATTGAGCAGACCAGACAAAGCACCAGCACCACCAGCAGCGTTTTGCCGATGCTATCGTTACTTTTATTCTCAGCCACGCGATTTCCTCCGCTTAATATTGGCCCGCACCACCAGGTAATCAAACAGCGGCGCGAAGAGGTTGGCGAAGAGGATCGCCAGCATCATCCCTTCCGGATAGGCCGGGTTGACCACGCGGATCAGGACGCACATCACGCCGATCAGCAGGCCGTAGCTCCATTTACCTTTATCCGTAAACGACGCGGACACCGGGTCCGTCGCCATAAACATCATGCCGAAGGCAAAACCGCCGAGCACCAGATGCCAGTACCACGGCATGGCAAACATCGGGTTGGTATCAGAGCCTATAAAGTTAAACAGCGTCGCGGTGGCCACCATGCCGATGAAAACCCCTGCGACAATGCGCCACGAGGCCACGCGACCAAAAATGATGATGGCGCCGCCGATGAGAATCATCAGCGTCGAGACTTCGCCAATCGACCCCGGGATATTGCCGAGGAAGGCGTCCATCCAGCTTACCGGCTGACCGGTAGAGACGTTAACCAGCGATTCACCGCCGCCGCTTGCCCACTGGGATAACGGCGTCGCGCCGGAGAAACCATCCGCCGCAGTCCACACCAGGTCGCCGGAAATTTGCGCCGGCCAGGCAAAGAATAAAAACGCGCGCCCCGCCAGGGCCGGGTTGAGAAAGTTACGCCCGGTTCCGCCAAAAATCTCCTTGGCCATGACGACGCCGAAGGTGATCCCGCACGCGGCCTGCCATAGCGGCAGCGATGGCGGCACAATCAGCGCGAACAGAATTGACGTCACGAAGAAGCCTTCGTTTATTTCGTGCTTGCGCACGATAGCAAACAAGACTTCCCAGAACCCGCCGACAAGAAACACGGTGATGTAGATAGGCAGGAAAAATACCGCCCCCAGGGTCATCATACTGAGCCAACCGGCGTCAGCGGTGAAGTTCACCCCCAACCACTGCGCGATGCTGTAGTGCCAGTTCCCGGCGATAACCTGCTGCAGCTGCTCAGCGCCGTATAATTTATGCAGTGCAGGAATGGTCTGCAGGCCAACGTTATACATTCCCCAGAACATCGCCGGGAAAACGGCGAACCACACCAGAATCATCATCCGCTTGAGATCGATGGCGTCTCTGACGTGCGCCGCGCCGCGCGTGACCTGCCCGGGGGTGTAGAACAGCGTCGCCGTCGCTTCAAACAGCGGATAGTATTTTTCCAGCTTGCCGCCGTGCGTAAAGTGCGGCTCAATTTTGTCAAACAGTTGCTTTAAGCCCATCACTTATCCTTCCTGCTCTATCTGGGTTAACACGCTGCGCAATGCCGGGCCATATTCGTACTTGCCGGGACATACGTAGGTGCAAAGCGCCAGGTCTTCTTCATCCAGTTCCAGACAGCCCAGCGCCTGCGCGCTGTCGGTATCCCCCGCCAGCAAATCACGCAGCAGCATGGTGGGCAGAATATCCAGCGGCATCACTCGCTCATAGTTGCCAATCGGCACCATAGCCCGCTCGCCGCCGTTGGTATCCGTCGAGAAATTAAATAGCTTACGCTTCATAAAATGGCCGAGCGTGGTACGGGTGATGGAAAATTTATCTTTCCCCGGCATTACCCAGCCGAACAGCTCTTTCTCACGCCCCTCTTTTACGACGCTTATCTGTAAATGAAAGCGGCCAAGAAAAGCATGGGGCCCTTGAGCGTGCGTTCCGCTGAGGACTGAACCAGAAATAACGCGGTTTTCATCATCCAGAAGTTCATCTGCCAGCAGTTCATCAAGGCTGGCGCCAGAGCAGGTCTTTAATAAACGAGGCTCTTTCACCTGCGGGCCGCCGAGCGCAACAATGCGTTCGCTAGACAACTCCCCTTCAAGGAACAATTTGCCAACGGCGATAACGTCCTGATAGTTAAGATGCCAGACCTGCTTTTTCAGGCTAACCGGCTCGAGAAAATGGATGTGGGTCCCGACCAGCCCGGCCGGATGCGGCCCGGCAAACTGGTTGAAGGTCACCTGGCCCACGGGATGCCCGCCAAGCTTGCCACCGCTGGCCTGGCAGACGTGGACCTTACCGTCGGTCAACCGCGTCAACAGGGTTAAGCCCGCGTCAAAAGCCTCGCGCTGGGCCAGAATGATTGGCTGAGGGTCTGCCGCCAGTGGATTCGTATCTATGGCGGTGACAAATATGGCCGCTGGAACGCTGCCCGGCGCAGGCATTTTGCTGAAAGGGCGGGTGCGAAACGCCGTCCACATCCCCGACTCCACCAGCTGCTGCTGCACGGCCTCGCGCGTCAACGCGGCAAGATCGGCTAATTCATAGCGGGGAAAATGAACGGCATCATCGCCATCTACGTCAATAACGACCGATTGCAGAACCCGCCGTTCGCCGCGATGAATGGCGCTGATGGTTCCACTCGCAGGGGCAGTAAATCGCACGCCAGGATTTCTTTTATCTTCGAACAGAAGCTGACCTTTTTGTACCCGGTCGCCTTCACGCACCGCCATTGAGGGGCGCATACCGATGTACTCTTCACCCAACAGCGCAACGCGCTTGACCGCAGTCTTCGAAGAAATCTGCTGTGATGGCATGCCAGCTATGGGCAAATTCAGCCCTTTCGTGATTTTAATCATATCGTTAGCAGGTATCCGTTACGTAAACCCCGGCATCAGGCCGAGGCCAGCATAATTAATGGAAAATAAGAGGAAGAAAGGAACATCGTAGTCCTGGTGATTCACAAGACGGGAGAGAAGCATCCTTTCTTACCCTGAGTATTTAGCGGAGCAAGTGTAACATTTCGTGAGCAGCGCCTGTAGACAAACTGCCATTAAGTCGTTCTAAAATGCGAGCTATTACGCAAAGTTCTGACTGCGCTTTACCTGAATATTCGCTATAACGGAAAACTAAAACGTAAACGTGGCACGTCGTGCTTGCGAAAAAATGCCGTGATGCTAATGTGAGCGCTCTAAAACCAGAAAACTCTGATTTCGGGTCTCTCTTGCCGTCCTGGCAATGTGGTTATTTGTTTTATCAAGGAACAAGTAGTATGCGCAAAATCGCATTATTTATTGCGATGCTTCTGTTGCCGTGCGTTTCATTCGCAGGGCTACTTAGCAGTAACAGCTCGACAACGCCGATGAGCAAAGAGTATAAGCAGCAGCTCATGGGTTCGCCGGTCTACATTGAGATCTTCAAAGAAGAGCGCATGCTCGATCTTTACGTCAAGATGGGCGAAACCTACCAGCTTCTCGACAGCTACCGGATCTGTAACTACTCCGGCGGGCTCGGTCCAAAGCAGCGCCAGGGCGATTTCAAGAGTCCCGAAGGTTTCTATAACGTTTCCCGCAATCAGCTAAAACCCGACAGCCGTTTCTACAAAGCGATCAATATCGGTTTCCCGAACGCCTACGACCGCGCGCATGGCTATGAAGGAAAGTATCTGATGATTCACGGTGCCTGCGTATCCGTTGGCTGTTACGCCATGACCGATACCGGTATTGATGAAATCTTCCAGTTCGTCACCGGCGCGTTAGTCTTCGGCCAGCCCAACGTTCAGGTGAGCATTTATCCTTTCCGCATGACCGACGCCAACATGGCGCGTCACAAATTTTCCTACTTCGCGGATTTCTGGCAGCAGCTGAAACCCGGGTACGACTACTTCCGGCAGACGCATAAGCCGCCGGTGGTTTCGGTCGCCAATGGCCGCTACGTGGTGAGCAAACCGCTCAGCCACGAAGTTGTGCAGCCGCAGCTCGCGTCAAACTACTCGGTCCCCGAGGCAAAATAACGCCCACTCGCCTGGCATAATTTTATTCCAGGTTTCGTTGCCGGTAAGCGGCTGAGTGGCGATAACGGAGACCACATCATTCGGTGTGGTCTCGCGTTGAAAGTCAATTTCTACATCCTGATCCAGCAGCGTCGCTACGCCAAACGGCGCCCGTCGCGTAATCCAGTATAAATTCGTCGAGCAAAACGCCATCACGTAGCGCCCGTCGGAGAGCAGCATGTTAAAAACGCCTTTTTCACGCAGCGCTCCGGCAAGCGTGGCGATAAATCTGAATACCTCAACCATATCGCCCGGCATTTCCGGATAGCGCTCGGTGATGCTGTGCAGCAGCCAGCAGAAGGCCTTTTCGCTGTCGGTCTCCCCGATAGGATGCAGACTTCCCGTCTCGAGGCTCTCATACCCCTCCAGTTGACCGTTATGGGCGTAGGTCCAGTTGCGCCCCCATAGCTCCCGGGTAAAGGGGTGAGTGTTTTCCAGCGCAACGATACCTCGGTTGGCCTGGCGAATATGGGCGATGACCGAGCAGGACTTGATAGGATATTCCTGCACCAGCTTTGCTATGGGCGACTGGAAGCTAGGCTGCGGATCTTTAAATGTGCGACAGCCCTTACCTTCATAAAACGTAATGCCCCAGCCGTCTTTATGTGGCCCGGTTCCGCCACCGCGCTGCACCAGCCCGGTGAAACTGAAGCAAATATCTGTGGGCACATTCGCGCTCATCCCGAGCAATTCGCACATAGATCACCTCATACCACTTACTGAAACATAAAAGGCGTTATTGGTGCAGCCAGTTTGGACACGGCCAGCGCGCAGAAACCGGAGCGTACTTCATGTACGTGAGGATCTTGAGCACTGCCCGGGTTCAAAATGGCTAACAAAATAGCCTTTTAAGCTTTAACCATCTCTTTTTCGATCAGCATAATCAGGATATGAATCACTTTAATATGGATTTCCTGAATACGGTCGGCGTAGCCAAAATGCGGTACGCGAATTTCTACATCCGCTGACCCCGCCATTTTACCGCCATCTTTCCCGGTCAGAGTAATCACTTTCATCCCCTGGGCGCGGGCGGCTTCAATCGCTTTGATAACATTACCTGAATTACCGGAAGTAGAGATCCCCAGTAATACGTCGCCTGCACGACCCACTGATTCTACATAGCGAGAGAAAACATATTCATAGCCGAAATCATTGCTGACGCAAGAGAGATGGCTCACGTCGGAAATCGCAATGGCCGGATAGCCGGGGCGATTTTCACGATAGCGCCCGGTCAGTTCTTCCGCAAAATGCATCGCATCGCAGTGCGAACCGCCGTTACCGCAGGAAAGGACTTTGCCGCCAGCTTTAAAGCTATCCGCCAGCAGCACCGCAGCACGCTGAATCGCGTGAATGTTGGCTTCGTCCTGCAGAAAGTTAGCCAACGTTTCAGCGGCTTCATTCAGTTCGTTACGAATAAGATCCTGGTACATGAGGATAATCCTTCAGTATTTGTGGGATAACCCAGGCAGTTTACCGGATAGCCGACGCAGCGAGAAGCAGCACGCAATGCAATCCCCTGTGCTTTTGATTTTATGTGCCGCATTTCCGTACAACAATGTGAGCAAGGTTGTAATTATTTTGTAAACACATTGCTAAAACAAATTACATCCACTACAACCATATCATCACAAGTGGTCAGACCTCCTACAAGACAGGGAGCATTTCTCTATGATGATTTTGAGTATTGTTGCAACCGTTGTTTTACTCGGTGCGCTCTTCTATCACCGAATCAATCTGCTGCTGAGCAGCGCGATTTTGCTTGTCTGGACCGCCGCGCTCGGCGCTGCGGGGCTGTGGAATATCTGGCTGCTGATTCCGCTGGCGATCGTTTTACTGCCGTTTAACCTTGCGCCGATGCGTAAATCCATGATTTCAGTCCCGGCGTTCCGCGCTTTCCGTAAGGTCATGCCGCCGATGTCGCGCACCGAGAAAGAAGCGATTGACGCTGGCACAACCTGGTGGGAAGGCGATCTGTTCCGCGGTAACCCCGACTGGCAGAAACTGCATAACTATCCGCAGCCGCGCCTCACCGCTGAAGAACAAGCCTTTATTGACGGCCCGGTCGAAGAAGCCTGCCGTATGGCGAACGACTTCGAAATTACCCACGAGATGGCCGATCTGCCGCCGGAGCTGTGGGCCTATCTGAAAGAGCATCGCTTCTTCGCGATGATCATTAAGAAAGAGTACGGCGGGCTGGAATTCTCCGCCTACGCGCAGGCTCGCGTCCTGCAAAAGCTGTCGGGCGTCTCCGGGATCCTGGCGATTACCGTCGGCGTGCCGAACTCATTAGGCCCGGGCGAGCTGCTGCAGCATTACGGTACAGAAGAACAGAAAAACCACTATTTGCCGCGCCTGGCTCGCGGCCAGGAGATCCCGTGCTTCGCGCTGACCAGCCCGGAAGCGGGTTCAGATGCCGGCGCCATTCCGGATACCGGCGTCGTCTGCATGGGCGAATGGCAGGGCCAGCAGGTGCTGGGTATGCGCCTGACCTGGAACAAACGCTATATCACCCTTGCGCCTATCGCCACCGTACTGGGGCTGGCGTTTAAACTCTCCGATCCAGACCGCCTGCTGGGTGGAGAAGAGGAGCTGGGCATCACCTGCGCGCTCATCCCCACCAGCACCCCCGGCGTTGAAATCGGGCGTCGCCATTTCCCGCTGAACGTTCCGTTCCAGAACGGCCCGACCCAGGGGAAAGATATTTTCGTTCCTATCGATTACATTATTGGCGGCCCGTCGATGGCCGGCCAGGGCTGGCGGATGCTGGTTGAGTGTTTATCCGTGGGACGCGGCATCACCCTGCCGTCAAACGCTACCGGCGGCCTGAAATCCGTCGCCATGGCTACCGGCGCCTACGCGCACATTCGCCGCCAGTTCAAAATCTCTATCGGTAAAATGGAAGGGATCGAAGAACCGCTGGCGCGTATCGCAGGCAACGCCTACGTAATGGATGCCGCCGCCTCGCTGATTACCTACGGCATTATGCTTGGCGAAAAACCAGCGGTACTGTCGGCAATTGTGAAGTATCACTGTACTCACCGTGGTCAGCGTTCCATTATTGACGCAATGGATATTACCGGCGGTAAGGGCATTATGCTCGGCACCGGAAACTTCCTGGCGCGGGCCTATCAGGGCGCGCCGATCGCCATCACCGTTGAAGGGGCGAATATCCTGACCCGCAGCATGATGATCTTCGGCCAGGGTGCGATTCGTTGCCATCCGTACGTGCTGGATGAAATGGCGGCCGCGCAGAATAACGACGTTAACGCTTTCGACAAGCTGCTGTTTAAACACATCGGGCACGTGGGCAGCAATAAGGTACGCAGTTTCTGGCTGGGCCTGACCCGCGGTCTCACCAGCAGCTCGCCGACCCGCGATGCCACTCGTCGCTACTATCAACATATGAACCGACTGAGCGCCAACCTGGCTCTGCTGTCCGATGTCTCAATGGCGGTACTGGGCGGTAGTCTGAAGCGTCGTGAAAGAATTTCTGCGCGTCTGGGAGATGTGCTGAGCCAGCTCTACCTGGCGTCGGCGGTCCTGAAACGCTATGACGATGAGGGGCGTAACGAAGCGGACTTACCGCTGGTTCACTGGGGGGTGCAGGATGCGCTGTATCAGGCCGAGCAGTCGATTGACGATCTGTTGGTGAACTTCCCGAATCGTCTGGTCGCTGGGGCGCTTCGCGTGGCAATCTTCCCGACCGGACGTCATTACCTGGCGCCTTCAGACAAGCTGGATCATAAGGTAGCGAAAATCCTGCAGGTTCCGAGCGCGACGCGTTCGCGTATCGGCCGCGGTCAGTATCTGACGCCGAGCGAGCATAATCCGGTTGGCCTGCTGGAAGAAGCGCTGCTTGATGTTATGGCAGCAGACCCTATCCACCAGCGCCTGTGCAAAGAGCTGGGCAAGAATCTGTCGTTTACGCGTCTTGATGAACTGGCCCGCAACGCGCTGGCAAAAGGGCTAATCAATCAGGACGAGGCGGACATCCTGGTCCGTGCGGAAACCAGCCGACTGCGCAGCATTAACGTCGACGATTTCGCCCCGGATGAACTGGCGACCCGCCCGGTAAAGCTGCCGGAGAAAGTGCGCAAGATCGAAGCGGCTTAAAAACGAAAAAATAAACCCATCACGATCGAGGCGGGGACTTCCCCGCCTCTCTTTTTTCTGACAATTCAGCGGAAGGTATTTCCAGGGCTGTCATTCTTTTACAAAATATTCCCTGAGCCGTCCATCGGCTGATATGGTGTTAAAGTCATTATAATTCCTCTCATCATACTGGAGTTCACCACCGTGCCCGGACTGAAAATTACCCTTTTACAACAACCGCTGGTGTGGATGGACGGTCCCGCCAACCTGCGCCATTTCGATCGTCAACTGGAAGGGATTACCGGGCGTGACCTCATTGTTTTACCCGAAATGTTCACCACCGGTTTCGCGATGGAAGCAGCAAAACAGTCGCTGTCGCAAGAGGAAGTGGTAGCCTGGATGGAGGCTAAAGCCGACCAAACCAACGCGCTGATTGCCGGTAGCGCCGCGCTGCAAACGGACCGTGGTCCGGTTAACCGCTTCTTGCTGGTTGAGCCCGGCGGTAAAATCCATTTCTATGACAAACGCCACCTGTTTCGCATGGCGGATGAACATCATCATTACGCAGCGGGTAACGAGCGGGTCATTTTTGCCTGGCGCGGCTGGAGAATTCTGCCGCTGGTATGCTACGACCTGCGCTTCCCCGTGTGGTCACGCAACCATAACGACTACGATTTAGCGCTGTATGTTGCCAACTGGCCCGCCCCGCGCTCAATGCACTGGCAGTCGCTGCTGGTCGCCAGAGCTATCGAAAATCAGGCTTATGTTGCCGGATGCAATCGCGTCGGCACCGATGGCAACGGACACCATTACCGGGGCGATAGTCGGATAATCACGCCGCAGGGTGAGATTATCGCGACGGCCGAACCGCATCAGGCGACTCGCCTGGATGCTGAGCTTTCGCTGACGTCGCTAAAAGAGTATCGCGAGAAGTTTCCGGCCTGGCAGGACGCTGATCCCTTCACGCTCAGCTAAAGCCAGACTGGCAGGGGAGCCCAGGCTCCCTTTTTATGCCTCAAACCAGCGCTATCCCGCCCGCTCGCCCCAAAGCCCTGCAGGTAAACGCCCGCAGCGCGGAACGAGAATATGAATGCTGTTAACGCCAGGCTCGCGGGCAAACGTTGTCAGACCGGCGCAACGGATGGCTGGCGAAGACGGGGAAGAGAATGTGTTCTGCAGGCTAAAACGACGAAAGCCTGAATCATTGCTGATTCAGGCTTTCTGAATAGTGGCGGAACGGACGGGACTCGAACCCGCGACCCCCTGCGTGACAGGCAGGTATTCTAACCGACTGAACTACCGCTCCACTTACTGTTCCCTTGGGAACGAGGCGAATATTACGGATTCCCCTCTACTCCGTCAACGCTTTTTCTTCATTTTTGAATCGCTTGCTGCAAAAATCACCCAACAGACTATTTTTAGCGCGTTTATGGGTAAATCAGGCCCGCCACAGGCAGCTTCCGCCTTTCTTTTGCACCAGATCGAGCCGCGACTCGTGGTTCATCAGCTCTTCATCAGAGGCGTAAACCACCCGTAATTTGCTGGCGGCGCGCACAACGCGTTGAATGCCCATTTCTCCGGCCTGCTGCTGCCCTTCCCCTTCCATTGAGAAAGCCATCGTCGTCTGGCCACCGGTCATCATCAGATAAACGTCGGCCAGAATCTGGGCATCGAGCAACGCCCCGTGCAGCGTTCGCTTGCTGTTGTCTATTTCATAACGTGAACAGAGGGCATCAAGGCTGTTACGCTTGCCCGGGAACATTTTACGCGCCAGGGCCAGGCTATCGGTTACCTTACAAAAGGTATCCGTCTTCGGAATGCCGCGATTTAGCTTAGCAAATTCATAGTCCATAAAGCCGATATCGAACGATGCGTTATGGATGACCAGCTCCGCGCCGCGGATATAGTCGAGAAACTCATCGACCACATCACCAAACGCGGGCTTATCCATCAGGAATTCGTCCGCAATACCGTGGACGCCAAACGCTTCAGGATCAACCAGCCGGTCCGGCTTTAAATAGACGTGGAAGTTGTTTCCGGTCAGGCGGCGGTTGATCACCTCCACCGCACCGATTTCAATTATCTTGTGCCCTTCATAGTGCGCACCAATCTGATTCATACCGGTGGTTTCGGTATCGAGAACGATCTGTCGCGTAATTGCAGTGCTCATAGCGGTCATTTATGTCAGACTTACCGTTTTACGTATCGATTTCAATTACAGGAAGTCTACCAGAGATGCTCAAACAGGTAGAAATTTTCACCGATGGTTCTTGCCTGGGAAATCCAGGTCCTGGCGGCTACGGTGCGATTTTACGCTATCGCGGGAAGGAAAAAACTTTTAGCGAAGGCTTTAACCTTACAACGAACAACCGCATGGAGATGATGGCCGCCATCGTCGCCCTGGAAGCGCTGAAAGAACATTGTGAAGTGATCCTCAGTACCGACAGCCAGTATGTGCGTCAGGGGATTACGCAGTGGATCCACAACTGGAAAAAACGCGGCTGGAAAACGGCCGACAAGAAACCGGTAAAAAATGTCGATCTCTGGCAGCGCCTGGACGCCGCGCTGGGTCAACACAAGATAAAATGGGAATGGGTTAAAGGCCATGCCGGACATCCGGAAAACGAACGTTGCGACGAACTGGCGCGCGCGGCGGCATCTAACCCAACCCGGGACGACATCGGTTATCAGGCAGAAAGTTAATTCTGCCCCTTGCGCCACTGACGCGTGGCGCCTACCGCCTGCGGTATCCGTTTTTTTGCTTTGCCCGATTTCATCGGGTTTAGCGTCAATGGGATAGTGCGTTTACGGGCAACAATGAGCTGCAGACATCCCAACGCCGGTAGATGCGTGCTGAGCATTTTCCCCCCGTGGCGCGACCAGGGAAGGACCTGATAGCCTCCGTAGTGCATAACTTCAAAATTCAGCAACCCCAGCCAGTCCATCTGACGCGTTAAGGTGAACATGCGGCTGTTATAGGGGGGCTTATTGCGTAACACCGGCACCAGTTTACGTAACCCCATCAGGCTTACAGGATTAAAACTGGTTAAAATTATCCAGCCATCGTCAATCAGCACCCGGTCCGCTTCCCGCAGCAGTCGATGCGGATCGCTGCACCACGGTAAGGTATGCGCCAGCAGGCAGGCATCTACCGACTTTTCGGCAAAAGGCAAATGCAGCGGATCGGCCTTTACCTGCACAGGATTCCCCTGCAAAGAGACATTCACCTGATGGGAAATCGCGCAGGCTTCGGTATTGATTTCCGCGCTCAGATTGCCAATCTTAAGTAAATGAAAGCCATATAATTTAGCGAGCCACGGTTTCATCTGCCGTTCCAGCGATTCGCGGTAGTATTCGCCCCACGGCATGCTGGACCAGTGCTCTGGCGCTGTAACTGTATGAGGTATCCTTGCCGGCTTCATCGCAACCTTCCGCTACGCATTAGAGGTAATTTATGAATCTTATCAGTATTCCCGCATTTCAGGACAACTACATCTGGGTTCTTAGTGAAGATAGCGGGCGCTGCCTGATAGTCGATCCCGGAGAAGCCGCGCCCGTGCTCGCCGCCATCGAACAAAACCGCTGGCAGCCGGAAGCTATCTTGTTGACGCATCACCACCGCGACCACGTTGGCGGCGTTAAACAACTGCGGGAAAAATTCCCGAACCTGGTGGTTTACGGACCGGCAGAAACCCAGGATAAGGGCGCAACCCACGTCGTGAAGGACGGAGATAGCCTCACTGTTTTGGGCCGCGAATTTTCTATTTTTGCCACGCCAGGTCACACTTTAGGACACATCTGTTTCTACAGCGCACCTTATCTATTTTGTGGCGATACAATGTTTTCCGGCGGCTGCGGCAGACTATTCGAAGGGACCGCAGAGCAGATGTATCAATCATTTAAGAAGATTAGCGCCCTTCCTGACGAAACATTAATATGTTGCGCACATGAGTACACTTTAGCAAACATGAAGTTTGCAATAAGCATCCTTCCCCATGATAGGGAGATAAACGATTACTACCACAAAGTTAATGAGTTACGTGCAAAAAACCAAAAAACACTCCCCGTAACTCTGAAAAATGAGCGTCTTATTAATTTATTTCTTCGAACGGATGATGATGATTTAATTAAAGAAATAGACAAAGAAACAAATTTGCAACACTCTATTCAGCGATTTGCCTGGTTAAGGTCAAAGAAAGACGACTTCTGATATTTAATTCTTGTCTTCAGACGACTTCACCGTTATCCTTGCTCGTCTTTTAAGCAACTATTGACACACACATGAAGGCACGAGCGATTTTACTCGCCTCTGTCCTGCTGGTGGGGTGCCAGGCGTCTAAGAACGATGGCACCGTACAACAGCACGCACAGAGCCTTTCTGCAGCGAGTCAAGGGGAAGCAAGCAAGTTCACAAGTCGAGCGCGCTGGTTAGATGATGGAACCTTCTACGCGCAAGACCAGGATCTGTGGACTTCAATAGGCGACGAGCTAAAGATGGGAATTCCGGAAAACGTCCGGATTCGCGAACAAAAACAGAAGTACTTAAGAAATAAGAGCTATCTCCACGATGTAACTTTACGGGCAGAGCCGTATATGTACTGGATAGCCGGGCAAGTTAAGAAACGTAACATGCCAATGGAACTGGTATTACTACCCATAGTGGAGAGCGCTTTTGACCCGCACGCAACGTCTGGCGCCAATGCCGCAGGCATTTGGCAGATCATTCCGAGCACCGGGCGCAATTATGGTTTGAAACAGACCCGCAGTTACGATGCGCGTCGTGACATCGTTGCCTCAACCACGGCAGCGTTAAACATGATGCAACGTCTGAACAAAATGTTCGACGGCGACTGGTTGTTAACCGTCGCTGCCTATAACAGCGGCGAAGGTCGGGTAATGAAGGCTATCAAAGCGAACAAATCACGGGGTAAACCCACCGATTTCTGGTCGCTGTCATTACCACAGGAAACCAAAATATACGTACCAAAAATGCTGGCCCTGAGCGATATTCTCAAGAACAGCAAGCGGTATGGCGTAAGGTTGCCGACAGCAGACGAAAGCCGTGCCCTGGCGCGTGTACGTCTCGACAGTCCGGTTGAGATTTCACAGCTAGCGGATATGGCAGGAATGCCCGTCAGCAAGCTGAAAACGTTCAATGCAGGCGTTAAGGGGTCGACTCTGGGCGCGAACGGGCCGAATTACGTACTGGTACCGCAGAAGCATGCGGCGCAACTGCGTGAGTCTTTGGCCTCCGGTGATATTGCCGCCGTGCAGCCGACGCTGCTGGCTGATAACAAGCCGTTGACCAGCCGCAGCTACCAGGTGCGCTCCGGTGACACCATCTCCGGCATTGCATCGCGTCTCGGCGTATCAACGAAAGATCTGCAGCAGTGGAACGGTATTCGCGGTTCTAACCTGAAGGTCGGTCAGAATCTGGTGATTGGCGCAGGCAGCAGCGCTGAACGTCTGGCAAACAATAGCGATAGCATTACCTATCGCGTGCGTAAGGGCGACTCTTTGTCGAGCATTGCGAAACGCCATGGCGTGAACATTCGCGATGTGATGCGCTGGAACAGCGATACCGGCAACCTGAAACCTGGCGATCAGCTGACGCTGTTTGTGAAAAACAGCGACAGACCGGAATCCTGATGATTCAGCAGGCATTAAAAAAGGCACCCATGCGGTGCCTTTTGTTTTATCTCTGCGTTAGATGGCCTTATGGGCCTCAAACATAATCGTATCGCTGGTGAAAGAACCATCCTGCTGCAATGCAAAATAGGCTTTGACCTCCGCCGATGCGCTCTCCTGGTATAAACGAATCGCTTCCGTCAGCGCCTCTGGCGTCCGCATCCGCGCGACCCAGGAGCTGAACTCCAGAGGCAGGCGATCGGTCAGCAGATGATTTATCACCAAACCGGCCTCACTCGCCATTGTCAGCCATTCGCCGCTGGAGTAGTTGCGAACATGGGAGGTATCGCGCAGCGCCTCAACCGTCTGCAGCCAGACGTCGCGAACAGGATGGCCGGGCGACATCACATCCATAATAATCATCACTCCGCCCGGTTTCAGCACCCGCTTCACTTCACGCAATGCCTGGCCAACATCATGCCAGTGATGCGCAGAATAACGGCTGATCGCGACATCAAAGCTGGCATCAGCGAAAGGCAAAGATTCGGCATAGCCCTGCTGCGTGGCAATATTAGCAAAACCTTTATCCCTTGCGGCCTGAGCCACCACCTCCAGCATCTGGCTGGATAAATCATATGCCGTTACCTGGGCAACCTGCCCTGCCGCCGCAAAGCTGGCGTGTCCGGCACCGCATCCCATATCCAGCACGTGGGCCTGAGGGAAGTCCGCCAGCCGTTCGGCCAGTCGCTGCAGATCGCGCCCTGAAGCGTGTACGGCACTGCTCAGGTAGGCGCTGGCCTGTGAGCCAAACTGTTTTTCGACGTTGTCATGATGAGAGCGTGTTGTCATTGCATTGTCCTTCGGTTTTTTGAGTAATAAAGGCAGCACCATGCATACGCAGGCCTGCCCCATGGCAGGCCTGACATACCTTAATTAATCAGGCTTGCCGGGACTGAATTCAACTAGTAGCGGGTTGTGGTCGGACGCGCGGGTCACCAGCACGGAAGCATCGTGCACGCTTAACCCCCGGTAGAACACAAAATCAAGCGGGCGGCCAAAAGTACGGCGGCGCTGATCGTCAGAGAAGCGGACTTCGCGCAGCGACATTTCACGCGCAAAGCGATACAAAGCGTTCATTCGCGGACGACTCCAGGCGTTAAAGTCACCCGCCATTATCACCGGCCCGCTGTGATGGGCAATCTGGTCGCCAATCGGCAGCAGCTGCTTGCTGTAGACATCCACGCCAAGACTAAAGTTGACCGCGTGGATATTTACCACCATCAGCAGCCGGGTATCCGGTAACGGGTAAACGGTGACCAACGCTGACTTTGCCAGCCGCAGGATAGGCTCGCGCTCGCGCAGTGGGCAGCAGTAAATGGGGTGGGCGGAAGCTAACGTCATCACGCCGGAAGGATGCTGCGGAAGCACCAGTGCCGGAACCTGGTCAGCGGCCAGATAATTGGAGGTGGCGAATTTCACTAACTCAGGCGTGGTTTGCGCTTCCTGTAATAACACCAGGTGCGCATCTTTACCGAAATTATTAAGCACGGATTTCCACTCTGCGCGCTGCTGTTTAAAGATGTTCCACACCAGCACGCGGATTTTCTCATCCGAACTTAACGGTACCCCGGCCGGAAAAGCCGGAGTCATGCCAGCAAACGACCCCGGAGGTAAGATTCTCTCCGCGGGTTGTCCGGCGACGTAGCGCATGGCATAGGTATTCTTTCGCAATTTAGGCATCAAACCTCGATAACAGGAAACCAGCCCGAGACTGCAGCTGGTCCTTCTGTTATAGGGATTTTTGTATACACTTTCAATGCAATTTGCCAGAAACCTTTATCCTTCTACGGAAAGAACCGTAGCACAGCGCTGAGGCTTATCGAGCCGGCCGCTAAGAACCACCAGCAACAGCGCGACCAGAACTATCAGCGCGCCAATCCAGGGCGTCTGATCCAGACCATAATGTTCTACCGTCTGCCCACCAATCACCGATCCTAAGGCAATCCCGATGTTAAAGGCGGCAATATTCAGGCCTGAGGCAACGTCAACCGCGCCTGGAGTATACTGCTCCGCTTTCTGCACAACGTATACCTGCAGACCCGGAACGTTACCGAATGCGAAGATGCCCATCACCAGTACCGTCGCCAGCGCCGCATACTGAATGCTGGCCGTAAACTGAAAGATCAGCAGTAAAGCAACCAGGGCGGCAAAAATCAGCTTCAGCGCGGGCACGGCGCCATGCTTATCCGCCAGCTTTCCGCCCCATACGTTGCCCACCGCTACAGAAACACCGTAGCCCAGGAGGATCCAGCTAACGGCCGCCGGGCTAAATCCGGCAAGATCCTGCATCATCGGCGCCAGGAAGGTAAAAGCGGTGAATACGCCGCCATATCCCAAAGCCGTAATGGCATAGATTATCAGTAAACGGGGATGAGTCAGAACCTGGAGCTGGGCGCGCAAACCGGCGCTGACACGACCGGGAATGTTATTCGGCACCAGGATAAGGCTGCTCATTAACGCGATTACGCCAAGGATCGACACGGCAAGGAACGTCTCGCGCCAGCCAAAGTGTTGGCCGATAAAGGTGCCCAATGGTACGCCGGTCACCAGCGCAACGGTCAGACCGCCAAACATAATCGCAATCGCCGAAGCCGCTTTCTCTTTCGGGACCAGGCTGGTCGCAATTGTCGATCCGATCGAAAAGAATACCCCGTGCGCCAGTCCCGTCAGCAGGCGTGCCAGCACCAGAGTTTCATAACCCGGCGCCTGCCAGGCCAGTAGGTTACCGGCGGTAAACAGCGCCATTAACGCCAGCAGCAGTTGCTTACGTGGCATACGCCCGGTCAGCGCGGTGAGCACCGGGGCGCCAATCGCCACGCCGAGCGCGTAGATAGAAACCAACAGCCCCGCAGAGGGTAGCGAAATAGCGAGTTGTTCTGCAATGGTGGGCACCAGGCCCACAATGACAAATTCGGTCGTGCCAATAGCAAAGGCACCGATAGTTAAGGCAAGTAGCGCCAGCGGCATAATGTACTCCGTATCAACATGATTAAGATGACACGTAGTATGAAGAGATGCTTTAATAACAAAAATAGCCAAAGTATCAATAGAATTTTGCCACAGGTGCAATAATGAGAGCTACCTCAGAAGAAATCGCCATTTTTGTCGCCGTGGTCGAGAGCGGCAGCTTTAGCCGCGCAGCGGAACAGCTAGGTCAGGCCAATTCCGCCGTCAGCCGGGCGGTGAAAAAGCTGGAATCAAAGCTCGGCGTGAGCCTGCTTAACCGTACGACCCGTCAGCTAAGCCTGACCGAAGAAGGAGAGCGTTATTTCCGTCGCATGCAGGTTGTGCTTCAGGAGATGGCCGCTGCCGAAAATGAACTTCTGGAGAGTCGTACGACGCCAAGAGGACTATTACGGGTTGATGCCGCGACGCCGGTGATACTGCATTTTCTGATGCCGTTGATAAAACCCTTCCGTGAGCGTTATCCAGAGATGAGCCTTACTCTGGTCTCGTCCGAAACCTTTATCAATCTGATTGAGCGGAAAGTTGACGTCGCGATCCGCGCCGGCACGCTGACCGATTCCAGCCTGCGCGCCAGGCCATTGTTTAATAGCTACCGCAAAATAATCGCTTCACCGGACTATCTCGCTCGCCATGGAACGCCGCAAAGCGTCGCTGAGCTAAAAAATCATCAATGCCTCGGTTTTAGCGAACCTGCTTCATTGAATACCTGGCCAGTCTCCTGCTGCGATGGCCAGCTGCTGGAAATCGAAAGCGAGATATCTTCCAATAGCGGAGAAACGCTCAAGCAGCTGTGCCTGGCCGGTAACGGAATCGCCTGTCTGTCGGACTATATGGTGGATAAGGAAATTGCTGAAGGGGCGTTTGTCGAGCTGCTGGCTGATAAACGGCTGCCGGTTGAAATGCCGTTTAGCGCGGTTTACTACAGCGACAGAGCCGTAAGCACGCGGATCAGAGCCTTTATCGACTTTCTTAGCGAACATGTAAAACAGCTCCCGAAGGAGCTGTAAGAGGGTTGTAGAGTACAGAGGGGGATTAGATTAGTCCCATTCAGGCGCCAGACCGTCCGGGCTAACCAGACGATCGTTGCAGTCCAGGGCGGCGATCGCCTGGCGATCGTCTTCATCAAGCTGCAGATCCTGAGCTTTAAGGTTGCTTGCCAGGTTTTCGCGCCGCGTCGAAGACGGAATTACCGCATAACCTTCGCCCATTGCCCAGGCCAGGATAACCTGTGCCGGCGTGGCATTATGTTTCGTCGCAATACGTGCAATCACTTCATCTTTCAGCGCCTTACCGTAGGCCAGCGTCATGTAAGAGGTGATATGAATATCGTGTTCACGCGCCCAATCAACCACTTTGCGGTTCTGCAGGTACGGAGAGAGTTCAACCTGGTTGGTTGCAATATTCTCTGCGCCAACGGCGGCAATTGCCCGCTCCATCAGCGGAATGGTGAAGTTAGAAATACCAATCTGACGGGTCAACCCCTGCTTTTTCGCTTCCAGCAGCGCGGCCATAAACTCTTCGACGGCAACGGCATCGTTTGGCGACGGCCAGTGGATTAACGTCAGGTCGACATAGTCAGTCCGCAGCTTCAGCAGGCTCTCTTTCAGGCTGGCGATCAGCTTGTCTTTGCTGAGATTTTCAATCCAGATCTTGGTGGTGATGAACAGTTCATCGCGCGCAACGCCGCTTTCAGCAATAGCCTGACCCACAGCAGCTTCATTATCATAGATTTGCGCGGTATCAATGGTGCGATAGCCCAGCTCAAGCGCCGTTTTTACAGATGCAATAACCACGTCATCTTTCAGACGGAAGGTCCCAAGGCCAAATGCAGGGATTGTCATGATTTTCCTCTTTATTCATTCATATCGGTTAACGAGGGTAATTATGACCAACGAGAGGATTGAGAAAAAGAGCGCTAAACGCAGAGGATTTTTGCTAAAAAAGCAATAATAAAGCGACAGGCAAAGAAAAAGCCCTGAGCAAATGCTCAGGGCTTTTAATAAGTGGCGGAACGGACGGGACTCGAACCCGCGACCCCCTGCGTGACAG
>NZ_JBEAID010000072.1:0-72925 GCF_040064585.1 Klebsiella sp. CN_Kp113
CGCCGCCCCCGGGAGCAGCGCGCAGAGTGGCTGAATTTCCCGGAGGCGATGCTGCGCATCTGTCCGGGCTACGGCACCGCAGACGGCAGTGAACCCACAAACCAGGCTGTGGGGGCACTGTTCGCCAGCAACAAAAAAAGCCCCATCAAGGGGCTCGACATTGCTGTGTGCTTATTATGTGGCGGGAGCCAGACCAGCCGCCGTCAGGCGACCTGTCCGGCAGCTCCCTCTGCAACCATTCGGTTATTTAGACAGCTCGGCGGTCATATGAACCTGGTTACCGGTATACGCTTCGGTAATGTGGTAAGACTGGCCCTGGTCTTTAGCAATGGCGGCGATTTTGGCTTCGGCGTTGTCCAGCGTATCAGCGGTTACGCTAACAGGCTGAGCGAAGCTAGCGAAAGAGACCAGAGACAGCATACCGGCAGCGGCAAGTAATTTTACGTTTTTCATGGTGTTTATCCTTTTAACTTTTATGGTGGAAAGCGTTGTTGCTTTCGATGGACTTATAATAAGTCTGCTAACTATAACGCGCGTTGCAAAAAGTGCGATTTAGATCACACTTTTGTGACGGTATGATGACGAATGCCTAAATTTTAATTTTTTATTTCCAATAAAAACAAACAGATGATTTATTTTTGCAGCGTCTCTTTCGCCGTGGAAAACGATCTCAACAGCCGCGCAGTTTTCTCGCCTCGCGTGATTAATTATTTTTAATGTGAATGCATTGGCTGTTTTTTGAGCAAATAAAGCGGCGATATTTCGCCCGTCAACGAAGCATTGAGCCAGGGTGAAAGATACAGTGGCCCGCACACAGATTGCGTGAGGACAATGGGATGATTGCCGTACTCTTTGAAGCCGAGGTCACTCCGGCGAGTCAGGAACGTTACTTAGCGCTGGCGGCGGAGCTGAAGCCGCTGCTGAGCAATATTGACGGTTTTATTGCCATTGAGCGTTTCCAAAGCCTGACCACACCGGGGAAAATTTTGTCGCTCTCCTGGTGGCGGGATGAGGAAGCGGTGCAGGCGTGGAAACGCAACCTTTGCCATCAGGCTGCGCAGAAAGAGGGGCGGGAGAGCATTTTCGCCTGTTATCACATTCGGGTGGCTCAGGTGCTGCGCGAATACCGTGCTTAACCTGCCCATCCCCGGTACTCTGGCTGCTGTTTGTGGTTAGGGAAAATAAGCGAGGCCCTATGTTAAAGCCTGTTGAGCTGATTGAAGACGATGAGTCCCTGGCCGAAGCGATGGCGGCAGTGGCGTCGGCGATGGCGGATGCCTCGCGCCTGAAGATACTGTGCGCCTTAATGGACGGCCGGGCGTGGACGGCGACCGAGCTTTCTGCCGTCGCCGATATTTCCCCTTCGACCGCCAGCGCGCATCTTAGCCGCCTGGTCAACAGCGGTTTATTAATCTGCCTTGCTCAGGGCCGGCATCGCTACTACCGCCTCGCCGGTAGCGATGTCGCCGGTTTGCTGGAGAATATGATGACCATGGCCGGCAAGCGCGCGGTGGCGCTCGCAACCAGCACGCCGGTCAATTTGCGCCTGGCGCGCACCTGTTACGATCATCTGGCCGGAGAAGTGGCGGTATCGCTGTATGATTTTCTGCAGCGTGAAGCGTGGATAACGCCTGACGGAACGGCGCTGACGCCCGCCGGGGAAGCGCACTTTGCGCGGCTGGGAGTGGTGGTGAAGCGCGGCTCCCGGCGCAAAGCCTGCTGCGGCTGTCTGGACTGGAGCGAACGACGCTTTCATCTTGGAGGAGCGGCGGGCGCGGCGCTGCTGCAGCACGGTCTGGAGAACGGCTGGTTTAGCACTACCGCGGGATTTCGCGAAGTGACGATTACGCCGGCAGGGTGGCGCGCTTTGTATCTGCATTTTCAACTGACGAAAAAGGGAGACTACTGACGGATTAGGATTGTTCTTTCTGTAGAGAAATAACCTTTTATGCCACTATACCCTTCATACTTCGAGTTGCTTATGTGTTGGCTGCGGATTACTCGGCCCATCCATGGGCCTCGCCCTCACGGGCCGTCGCAAGCGACGTTCAAATCTGCTCCTGGCAGATTTGTCGCTCACCCCAGTCACATAGTTATCTATGCTCCCGGGGACTAATGAGAGGCTCCTGCCTCTCACCGGAGGCCAGCCTTCGGCTGGTCAAATTCGTTCCCGACGAATTTGTCACTCCCTTGCCGCCTTTAAGCAACTCGAATTATTTAGGGTATATATTGTTATATTCCATATCGTCTTTTCCCCTTCAGTGTAAATAACAATAGCTTTGTTTCTTGCTATCAATCCCCAGTAATTAATAGTTGTGAGCTATCTATTACATTGATTAACAGCTCGTGAACATATGTATATTTGTCAGCGAAAAATAGCATTCTTTGACGCCGACAGCCTTGACGAATTCTTTTATCGAGTTCGTTCCTGACGCCTTAAATATTGCGGCTTCCGGTCAGTCGAAGTTTCTATTAACAGTTGCAAAAGTGAGCATCGCAAATCGCTTCTGACTTTTGTGCGTATTAACTGTTTGCTCATTGATACTTAATTCACTCTGACAAGGAAATGGCAATGAAAAAGGTTCTTCTCTCTGCTGCAATGGCAACTGCGTTTTTTGGTATGGCTGCGGCAAATGCTGCTGATACCAATGTAGGCGGCGGTCAGGTTAATTTCTTCGGTAAAGTTACCGACGTATCTTGTACTGTTTCCGTAAACGGCCAGGGCAGCGATGCGAACGTTTATCTGTCACCAGTGACTTTAACGGAAGTTAAAGCTGCCGCGGCGGATACCTATCTGAAACCGAAATCTTTCACCATCGATGTTTCTGACTGCCAGGCGGCTGATGGCACCAAACAGGATGATGTGAGCAAACTGGGCGTGAACTGGACCGGCGGTAACCTGCTGGCGGGCGCAACCGCTAAACAGCAGGGCTACCTGGCTAACACCGAAGCCGCCGGCGCGCAGAATATCCAGCTGGTTCTCTCCACCGACAACGCCACCGCGCTGACCAACAAAATCATCCCGGGCGACAGCACCCAGCCTAAAGCGGCCGGTGATGCCTCTGCCGTTCAGGATGGCGCGCGCTTCACTTACTACGTCGGCTACGCGACCAGCACCCCGACCACGGTTACCACCGGTGTGGTTAACAGCTACGCGACTTACGAAATTACTTATCAGTAATATCGACTGAGAGATAAAGCCGCCTCGCGCCGGGGCGGTCTATACCCGTCATACTTCGAATGGCACAGGCGTTGGCGACGTTTGCTCACCCCAGTCACTCTCTGGCCGCCTTTCTGTAATTCGAATTATTCAGGGTATACAACAATAATAAAGCGGCCACTGCTGCCGCTTATTTTTTTATTCTGAGGTCAGCATGAAGCGTATTGCCCTTTTTTTCTGTTTCATTTTTAGTTTTGCGGCCCATGCCAATAATATTATTGTTAACGGTACCCGCTTTATTTATCCAGGAAATGAAAAAGAAATAACGGTGCAGCTCTCTAACACCGCCGACCGTCCGGCGCTGGCGCAAGCCTGGCTGGATAACGGTAATGCCGACGCGACGCCGGATACCATTACTACCCCCTTTATTATCACGCCGCCTATTTCCCGGGTTGATGCGAAAAGCGGTCAAACCCTGCGTATTAAGCTCGGCAGTAATGCAGGGCTGGCTAAAGATAAAGAGACGCTGTGGTGGCTGAACCTTCTGGAAATACCGCCGGTTGAGGCCAGCCAGAAAAACGAAGGGCAAAATATTCTGCAGCTGGCGATTCGTTCGCGCTTTAAGTTTATTTATCGCCCTGCCGGGCTAGGCAATCGCGACGCTGCGGCAGAAAAACTGGCGCTCTCCGCTAACGGCAGCAGCCTGTCCGTCAGTAACCCAACGCCCTTTTATATCACCGTAAGCCGTATCTCCCGTAACGGCGGCAAAGCGCTCAACAGCAAAACGGTCATGTTTGCCCCGCAGTCCAGCCAGACCATCGCCCTCTCTTCAGCGGTGAGCAAAGGCGAGACCCTGACCGTTAACAACATTAATGATTATGGTGCAGATGTTGCAGTGAAAGTTACCGTCAAATAAGGGAAACGATCATGAAGCAGAGGTCAATCTGCCCGGGAAGATTAAGCACGGCTATCGCGGTTGCGCTGTGCTGCTTTCCGCCATTTTCCAGCGGACAGGAAAACCCGGGAACGATCTATCAATTTAACGATGGTTTTATCGTTGGCAGTCGCGAAAAGGTCGACCTGTCGCGCTTCTCGACCAGCGCTATCAGCGAGGGCGTCTACTCCCTTGATGTCTATACCAACGGCGAATGGAAAGGGCGCTACGACCTGAAAATCACCGCCGGTAAAGACGGCAAAATGGGCGTCTGCTATACCAAAGCGATGCTGATGCAGTATGGTATTTCGCCGGAAAAATTAAATCCGCAGCTTAGCGAAAAAGAGGGCTTCTGCGGACGCCTGCAGGAGTGGCGTCACGAAGATAACGTCAAAGACACGCTGATTCAGTCCTCCCTGAGACTGGATATTGCCGTACCGCAAATCTACGAAGATCAGCGCCTGAAAAACTTTGTCAGCCCGCAGTTCTGGGATAAAGGCGTTGCGGCGCTGAATTTAGGCTGGATGGCCAACGCCTGGAACAGCCATATCTCCTCGGCCAACGGTTCCGATAACAGCAGCGCGTATCTTGGCGTTAACGCGGGCCTGTCGTGGGACGGCTGGCTGCTCAAGCATATCGGTAACCTGAACTGGCAGCAGCAGCAGGGGAAAGCGCACTGGAACAGCAACCAGACCTATCTGCAGCGGCCGATTCCGCAGATTAACTCGATAGTCAGCGGCGGGCAGATTTTTACCAACGGCGAGTTCTTTGACACCATCGGCCTGCGCGGGGTTAACCTGGCGACCGATGACAATATGTTCCCCGACGGAATGCGCTCCTACGCCCCTGAAATTCGCGGCGTGGCGCAAAGCAACGCCCTGGTGACGGTGCGCCAGGGCAGCAATATTATCTATCAGACCACGGTGCCGCCGGGGCCGTTTACCCTGCAGGATGTCTATCCTTCCGGCTACGGTAGCGACCTTGAAGTGTCGGTTAAAGAGGCCGATGGTTCGGTCGAGGTATTTAGCGTACCTTACGCCTCGGTAGCGCAGCTGCTGCGTCCGGGAATGACCCGCTACGCGCTCTCCGCCGGTAAAGTCGACGATAGTTCGCTGCGTAATAAACCGATGCTCTACCAGGGAACCTGGCAGCATGGTTTAAATAACCTGTTTACCGGCTATACCGGCGTCACCGGATTTGATGACTATCAGGCGTTCCTGCTGGGGACCGGGATGAATACCGGCATCGGCGCGCTCTCCTTCGACGTGACTCACTCGCGGCTGAAGAGCGATACCCTTGACGAGCACGGTCAAAGCTATCGCGCCACCTTTAACCGCATGTTTACCGAAACCCAGACCAGCATCGTGCTGGCGGCGTATCGCTACTCCACCAAAGGCTACTACAACCTGAACGACGCCCTCTACGCCGTCGATCAGGAGAAGAACTACAACAGCAACTACACCGTGTGGCGCCAGAAAAACGGGATGACCTTTACCGTCAACCAGAACCTGCCGGACGGCTGGGGCGGTTTTTACCTGAGCGGCCGGGTGGCGGATTACTGGAACCGTTCGGGAACGGAGAAGCAGTACCAGTTTAGTTACAACAACATGTACGGTCGGCTCTCGTGGTCGGTCAGCGCCCAGCGCGTCTATACCCCGGATAGCTCCGGCCACCGTCGCGACGATCGCGTGTCACTCAACTTTAGCTACCCGCTGTGGTTCGGTGAAAACCGTACGGCTAACCTGACATCGAATACCGCGTTTAATAACTCACGCTTCGCCAGTTCGCAGATTGGCGTCAACGGTTCGCTGGATAGTGAAAACAACCTCAACTACGGCGTGTCGACCACGACCTCTACCGGCGGTCAGCACGATGTGGCGCTGAACGGCAGCTACCGTACCCCGTGGACCACGCTGAACGGCAGCTATAGCCAGGGCGAAGGCTATCGCCAGAGCGGCGTAGGCGCCAGCGGGACGCTGATCGCGCATCAGCACGGCGTCGTATTCTCGCCGGAAAGCGGCACCACCATGGCGCTGATCGAAGCGAAAGACGCCGCGGGGGCGATGTTGCCCGGCTCGCCGGGTACCCGCATCGACAGCAACGGCTACGCCATTCTGCCATATCTGCGGCCTTACCGGATAAATTCCGTTGAAATTGACCCGAAAGGCAGCAACGACGATGTCGCCTTCGGCAGTACCGTGGCGCAGGTGGTGCCGTGGGAAGGGAGCGTGGTCAAGGTCTCCTTCGATACCACGCTGCAGAACAACGTCACTCTGCAGGCGCGTCAGGCAAACGGTCTGCCGCTACCGTTCGCCGCCACGATTTACAACCCCTCCGGGAAAGAGATCGGCGTGGTGGGCCAGGGCAGCATGATGTTTATCAGCGACGCCAGCGCGCCGAAGGCCACGGTTAAGTGGAGCGGCGGACAGTGCTCGGTGGAATTAAGTCAGGAAAAAACAAAGGAAACGCTATGTCGCTAATGAAAAAACTGACGCTTTTTATTGGCTTAATGGCGATGGGGACCACGTCGGCATGGGCGTACTGTACGCGCCTGTCGCAGCCGACGGTTAGCCTCGACATGGTTGTGGGCCGGGTGGTGGTTCCGCCGGATCTGCCGGTAGGCTCGGTGATCGTGTCCCGGGACTGGACCATGTCGGCACCGGGCGGGGCCAGCTATAGCTGCAGCAGCGGCACTAACCGCTTTGTGGCCAAAATCGTCGCCCCCGGGGCGACCGATCTGGGAAATAAAATTTATTCCACCAACGTGCCCGGGATTGGCCTGCGGTTCAGCCGCGGCGGGGCGACGGTCAATATTATCTACCCTGACACGTTCTCCAGCTACGTCAGCCGGACCACGAATTACTCGCTGGAAGGCTCCCGCTTTACGCTGGAGGTGATTAAAACCGCGAGCGTGACCGGCAGCGGAACCCTGGCGGCAGGTAAGTACACCTCTTACGACTGGGAGAACGGCAACAACCCGATCCTCGAAACCCGCCTGAGCGCCAACGCCATCACCGTGGTATCGCCCTCATGTACCATCCTGAGCGGCAAAAATATGAACGTCGATGTCGGTACCATCAAGCGCAGCGATCTCAACGGCGTCGGCACCACCGCGGGCGGGAAGGATTTTAATATTGAGCTGCAGTGCAGCGGCGGGTTAAGCGAGTCGGGATACGCCAATATCCAGACCTCTTTCTCCGGCACGCTGGCCACCGGCACCACGGTGAGCCGAGGCGCGCTGCTGAACGAAAAATCCGGCTCCTCGTTGGCGATAGGAATTGGTATCCAGGTTCTGAAAGAGGGCGTACCGCTGGAATTCAACAAGAAATACAGCGTCGGTACGCTGCGCACGCAAGAAACCCGATACATCACCCTGCCTCTGCATGCGCGTTTCTATCAATATGCGCCGACCACCAGTACCGGTGAGGTAGAGTCGCACATGATCTTTAACCTGACGTACGATTAATTCGGGAGGCGGGTATGCGTGATTCAGCACAATATAAAAATAGCAAACGACTCATTCAACTGGCGCTGATCGGCGGGATGCTGATGGCCTCCCCGGCGTCGGGTTTTGAGACCAACTACGATCGAGGGCGGGTGGATTTTGCCGGACGGGTGACGGATATCTCCTGTAGCGTGGCGCTGAACGGCGGCAACAACGCGGGGAGCGGCAGCGTCTGGCTGGCGCCGGTCAGCCTGGCCGAAGTACACGATCGCGGCGCCGGGGCATTTATGAAGCCGCAGCCTTTTACGCTGGAACTCTCGAACTGCCAGCTGCGTCACGACGGCGGCGCGGCGGATAAAGACGAGATCCGCCTGGTTAACGTCCGCTGGGTTGACGGCTTTACGGTCAATGCGGTGGGCAATGAAAATGCTGGCTATCTGAGGAATACGCGGGCGGACGGCGCCAGCCATATTTTCCTCGCGCTGTCGACCAATGATAATAATACCCTCGATAAAAGTAATAAAATCGTCCCGGCCGACCCCTTGCAAAACCGGGTGCCGCTGGTCGAAAAAGCGGTCGATGGCGGCGTATTTACCTATTACATCGGCTACGTGACCCCCGCGCCGGAAAAAGCAACCAGCGGCCCGTTGACCAGTTGGGCAACATGGGAGCTCGTTTATAATTGAAGGGGAGAGGGTATTGCGCGAGTATGACTTTTGATGCCGGAGTTATCCGGCATTTATTTATGCGGTAATATCTTCCTGGACCAATTGTTCAATGCTCACTTCCTTCCAGTAGTGTCCCTGAATAGCAAACCATTCCATGCCCTGCAACCAGGCCTTATGCGCTTCGCTTTCTACACCTTCAATAATTACATTATGGTGGTTGCGGGAAAGGAAAGTGACGAGGGCATCCATTAACGGACGACCGGAATCTTTTTGCATTAAAAGCCAGAAGAAGTCTTTATCGATTTTGACATAATCGAAATGATAGTCGCGAATAGCGTGAATACCGGCGTTGCCAGAGCCAAAATCATCGAGCCAGAGCGTAGTGCTTTGCGGGTTATTCCAGGTTGCGAGAGCATTATTCAAAAGATTATGGGAATTCTCGGTCACTTCAAAATGGACGCAGCCGATTTGGTCGACGAGCGCTTTAATCTCCGGGCGTTGCAATACGTTAAGTATATGGTCATCAACATTAATCGTCGCCGAGATAGCATTTTGCTTAAACCACTGTTTATGTTTTTCAATAAGCGCCAGCTGTTCCATAAAAATGCTTTCGCGTAGTCCCGTATTGGCGTAGCGAAAGAAGTTTTCCGGCGATATAGAGAGGTGGTCAAAGCGGCTCAGGCACTCAACGGCGACGAGCGTACCTTTTGGGGAAAACATTTTTTGAAAGACATAACGAACGGATATATCGCTACGTGATAAATTATGCCTGGAAAAAAGAGTTGCGTTCATTATCTCTCGTCAAAAATCAGGTCAGAGGTAAAGAGAGGAGAATATTATAGGTGACCTTTCTACCGATGGGAATGATTATTAATGGCTTATCGCCAATAAATTATCGGGTTTTGATTGGTCACCCACATATTTTTGGTTTTAGCACTGATACATATTGACTATGCTTTTGTTCATTATTCGCGAGTTATTCATCCCGAGTTTCTTCATAATATGTACCTTATGGCTGTGGACCGTTTTATGATCAATGTCGAGAAGCACCGCAATCCTTTTACTGTTATTGCAGGCAATAATTAACTCCAGCACCTGAAGTTCCCTGGCGGTCAGCTTGCGGCGGGTGCATAGCCCCTGGCAGCCCTCGGCGGTTAAGGGCCTGCTGATGATGGCTGAGTAATCTGCCAGCGAGGATTTTTCGGTCAGAATCAACAGGTTTTCTAGATCAAGCAGCTCCCGGAACAGGCTGGACAGCTCGCTTTTGACGATCAGCACCAGCAGCGCGCAATGCGCCAGGCGTTTGCGCAAAGTGTTCAGTAATGCGACCGTTGTGGCCGCAGAGATATCTTTATGGATGATATTGATAATAACGGTGGCTGCCGGTGAGGCGCCGACCCCTTTCACAATATCCTGAAATTTCAGGGTGGTGATATCCCTGGCGCGATCAATCATATAATCATGGATTGATTGCCCGATGATATTGTCATCAGTGTAAAGTAATATACTGTCCAATGGTTCAGACTCTCTTTTTTCTCTTGGCTTCCATAATCAAGTCGAGCAGTACTTTCTCTATTCGCTTCTTGTTATCAAGATGGCGAAATTTAAACTGACAGGAGATCTGGTAGTAGCTATCTGACTTCTCGTTATCATCTAAAGTCACCATAACAACATTTTTTATAACTAAATCTACGGTGATTTCGCCATATTCAGCGAGGGCGAGGATAGCGTTCTTGAGGATGGCGTTATGGCTGAGGAATTTCAGATTGGGGCTCCTGGTCATCAGCGCGCAACCGCCGTCCGAAATGTCTTTGATTTCGAATAGATAGTTTTCTCCGTTTTTGTGTCGGCCGTGACAGAAGAATTCGTGCTCGTGGCGCAGGCGGAATCGGGGATCGCGCCGGCGTTGAACCACCTGGATACATTCCGGTAAGGTAAATGCGACCTTCCTGCATTTCCCTTCGCCGCCGGCATAGCTTTTCTTTAGCGTAGAGCAAAACTCGATTTTCCCTGAATCGCTATGCAGAATAAATTTAACTTTATGCCCCGCGGGGATTTTGCTGGTGGTGGAGATATGAAACTCGGCAAAATCTACCCGCGTTAGCTGGGTAATAGTGCTTTTGTTATTAACAAAAACTTCTATCTCCGCCTGCTTTCGGAGCTCTTCCCTGAAAATAGCAATAATTTCATACTTACTCGTCTTTATCGTTCCCTCTGTCATGTGAAATCCTTGTAAATTGTTATTGTGTGTGGTCGATTTTTTATATAGCAATACAAACATTCTGATTGTGTTAACCAGATGTTTTTATGAGCATTTGATGTTGTTAGCTATCTTTGCAGCTAAATTGATTTGTATAAACTTTGAATGAGATATTGTTTTTCCTGTAATCAAGAGTTCGAAAATTTTGGCGAGACAAAAACGACAGAAGCCTCCAATTAGGAGGCCAGTCGAGAAAGTTTAAATCTATGCTTTGCATAGGGTTATCCGTAAGAGAATAAAGCGGATAACGCCTAATTTGTAGGATGTATAGTGCCAGCGGCGTTAAGGTAATTCCAGGCAAATATTGAGGAGAAGGCTTCTGCGAATATCGATCCGCAGAAGCCTGAAATCAGGAGCGGGGCTGGAGATTATCCAGAATGGCTAACGCTTCTGGTGGGAGCGTTAATTGCGCGGCGGCCAGATTCTCGTGCAGATGCTGTAGCGAGGAGGTGCCCGGAATGAGCAGGATATTCGGCGAGCGCTGGAGCAGCCAGGCCAGCGCCACCTGCATCGGCGTGGCGTCAAGCGAAGCGGCGACTTCGTTAAGCTCCCGGGCCTGAAGCGGGTTAAAACCGCCGAGGGGGAAAAAGGGCACCCAGGCGATATTTTGCGCCGCCAGCTCGTCGATCAGCGGATCATCCTGACGGTTCGCCACGTTATATTGGTTCTGAACGCAGACGATTGGCGTCAGTTTTTGCGCATCGCTCACCTGTCTGGCGGTGACGTTACTCAGCCCGATATGGCGAATCAACCCGCGTTCTTTCAGCTCCAGAAGGGTGGTTAAGGGCCCCTCCAGCGAACCTTCAACCGGGCCATGCGTGCCGAGCATACTGCGCAGGTTCACCACCTCAAGCACGTCGAGGCCCAGATTGCGCAGATTGTCCTCCACCGCCGCAGTGAGCTCCGCGGGCGACATCGCGGGCAGCCAGTTGCCTTTATCGTCGCGGCGAGCGCTGACTTTAGTGACGATGCACAGATCGGCGGAATAGGGATGCAGCGCCTGGCGAATGAGCTGATTAGTCACGTGTGGACCGTAAAAATCGGAGGTATCAATATGATTGACGCCCGACTCGACCGCTTCCTGCAGTACGCGGATAGCGGTTTGCGGATCTTTTGGCGGGCCGAAGACGCCGGGCCCCGCAAGCTGCATCGCCCCGTATCCCAGACGATAAACCTGACGATCGCCTAACGTCGCAGTACCGGATAATTTTACGCTGGACATATAAACCCCTGCTTTCTTGGTATGCAAGGGATAAGTGTATGTCCATCAGGGAGATTGGTGGGGGGAGAATGTTGGCAGAACGTGCGGCGAGGAAAAGACTCGCCGCACGGAGAGGATTAGCTAAAAAACATTACCGACACGCAGAGCAAACCGACAACCAGGGTAATAAAGCTACCCACCGAGCGGTAGGGCTTCAGCGCCGGAATAAGATACGTGGAGAGGGTTGGCATGATGAACAGGATCATCGCGATAAGCGGGCCGCTGACGGCGTAAATCATTGAGATAGCGTTGGGATTGATAAAGCACACCACGAAGGTCAGCGTCGAAACCAGCAGGATCGACATCGCCCGGTTAAACGCGCGGCTTTTACGAATCCCCGCCTGGGCGAGGGACGTTTTGACGATTTCACTGGCCCCTTCAATCACGCCAAAATAGGTGCCAAGGAACGATTTCGACATCGCCACCACCGCCACAATAATCCCGGTGATCGCCAGCCACGCCGGCGACCCCGGCATCATCGACAGGGCGGAAAGAATCGTGACCCCTTGATGGCGGGCGGTTTCAATATAGCTCGCCGGTATCGACAGCAGGCAGCTGAAGACGAAAAACAGCACGCTGGCGCAGATGAGGGTGTAGGCCACCTTCATGATTTTTTTGCATTTACCCATGGCCTGCTCGCCGTATTTCTCCTGCTGATCGATAGCAAAAGTCGATATGATCGGCGTATGGCTAAAAGCGAAAACCATCACGGGAATCGAGATCCAGATTTGGTGGAACGTGTGCGGGGTCAGCTGCATCTGGCTGGTCAGATAAGCCGGCTGCCAGCTCCCCATTAAATAGATGGAGAGGAACAGGAAACAGGCGATCAGCGGGAAGACTAAAAAGCCCATGACTTTAATCGTGACGTGGCGGCCCATTAAAAAGATCAGATTCAGCACCAGCACCACGCCCAGGCTGAGCAGCGCCCTGACCTGAGAAGTGATGGGCACATGTCTGGAGAGCTGCTCCGCGAGCGAGTTAGTAATGGCGACGGCGTAGATCAGCACCACAACGAAAAAGGCGAGGAAATAGAGGCCGGTAATCAGGCTACCGATCTTTTTACCGTAATAGTGATTAACGGCGCCGGTGATCCCCGCGCCCGGGGCGATGTTGGCGGAGAGAATAAACTGGCTCAGCGCTTTATGCGGCCAGTAGGTTAACGGCCAGGCGACCAGCGCGGTGATGAACAGAACGATAGCGCCCGCGGATCCCAGTTGGATCGGCAAGAATAACGTGCCAGCGCCTACAGCAGTGCCATATAAGGCGAAACTCCAGAGAGTTTCTTCTTTAGACCAAATTTTAGACATTATGCGACTTTATCAACCAGAAAACGAACAAAAAGGAGTGCAATTTATCACATTTATGGATGAGCTGTGGCGATAGTTTCTGGCGCAGAAATGAAGCGGCGGAGCGCCCGTTACCGGCCGGGCGCTTTGCTAAAGATTACTCGCGGGCGGCGATCCGCTGCTGGCGAACCTTAATGACCCGCTCGCGCAGCATATCCCAGACCCAGTTAAAGGCCATGGTGTAGGGCAGGAAGAACAGCATAAAGCCGATTTCCAGCATAAACGCCTGCATCAGCGAAACGCCCAGCACCAGTGCGACCATCGTGACGCCGATAATAATAAAGCCTGACTCGAAGCCGATCGCGTGCAGCGCGCGGACCCGCAGGGTACGGACGACCCGGGTTACCGGCCACAGCCGGTCGAAGAGGGCGTTATAGATAATGTTCCAGACCATCGCCAGCGTCGCGAGCAGGATACTGAGCCCGCCCATTTCAACGACCGAACGCTGCATGAGCCATGCGGCGGTTGGGGCGAGGATCAGCGTCGCCAGACCTTCAAAGCTTATCGCGTGGATTACCCGTTCCGTCAGCGTTTTGCGCTGGGCGTTGACTTGTTGCATGGCTTGTTGCCTCCGGTCTTTATATGAAATTACCCGGCATTTTATGGATAAATATGATAAACAAAAGATAGTATCCATCGATAAAGTAGATAGTTCATGCGCTATTCTCCCGAAGCTTTAACCGCGTTTGTCGAATCCGTGGCCTGCGGTTCATTCTCTGCCGCGGCGCGGCGGCTGCGCAAAAGCCAGTCCACCATCAGCACCGCAATCGCCAACCTGGAAGCCGATCTTGGCGTGACGTTGTTCGATCGCACCTCCAGACAGCCGACGCTCACGCCGCAGGGCGAACAGGTGTTGAGCTACGTGAAGGCGATTCTGGCGGCCAGCGACAGGCTGGATGAGCTGGCCATTTCGCTGTCTGGCAACACCGAAGCGCGTCTGACCTTTGTGCTCTCCGATACGCTGCATCCCGATGTGCTGGAAGATCTGCTGGCGCAGTTCGATCGTCGTTTTCCGCACACCGAATTTGAGTGCCTGATTGGCGAAGACGACGACGTTATCGATCTGCTGCAAAAGGAGCGGGCGCAGGTGGGGCTGATTGAGGCCAGGGACAGCTACCCGACAGAAATAGGCAGTATCCGGCTGCCGATGCAAACCGAAATGGCTATCTTCGTGGCGCCCCGGCACCCGCTGGCGGCCCAGGGCAGCGTCACCCGCGACGAGCTGTTCAGCTGGCGCGAGCTGCGCCTGAGCACCTATCTGGAAAATACGGCGGAACCGGCGCGCGGTCTGGTATGGTCGGCGCCTAACTATCTGCTGCTGTTCAGCATGGCGGCGCAGGGGTTGGGATGGTGTATTTTGCCCAGCGCGCTGGTGGAGGAGTTCGCCGGGAGCGGAAGCCTGGTGGCGCTGGATATTGCCGGCTGGCCGCGGATGATCTCCACCGATTTGCTGTGGAATAAAAAGGCGCCGCCGGGAGAAGCGGGAAGCTGGCTGCGTCAGCATCTGCAGCGGCACGGGCGCGAATAGGGGCCATTTTTACCATCGCCGACGATCTTTGTGATTTCCCTCACTTTTTTTAAACAATTGCGAAAATTTTTGATAACAATTCACTACTATGATGCTGTTTCTTTGCGCAGAGGCGGAGCAGAGGTAGAGGATGAAAGATGTCGTAATCGTCGGCGCGTTGCGAACGCCAATCGGCTGTTTTCAGGGCGCGCTGTCGCGTCATTCGGCGGTGGAGCTGGGCAGCGTGGTGGTGAAGGCGCTTGTTGAGCGCAGCGGCGTCGATCCGCAAAGTATTGATGAGGTGATCCTCGGCCAGGTGCTGACGGCAGGAACCGGACAGAATCCGGCGCGTCAGTCGGCGATCCGCGGCGGGCTGCCTAATACCGTTTCTGCTATTACCATCAACGACGTCTGCGGTTCCGGACTGAAGGCGCTGCACCTGGCGACCCAGGCGATTCAGTGCGGCGAAGCGGACGTGGTGATCGCCGGCGGGCAGGAGAATATGAGCCGCGCCCCGCACGTGCTGACCGACAGCCGTACCGGCGCCCAGTTGGGCAATAGCCAGCTTATCGACAGCCTTGTCCACGATGGCCTGTGGGATGCGTTTAACGACTACCATATGGGCGTGACGGCGGAGAACCTGGCGCGCGAGTATGGCATCAGCCGTGAACTGCAGGATGCGTGGGCGCTTAGCTCGCAGCACAAAGCGCGGCGGGCGATTGATTCCGGACGCTTTCGCGATGAAATCGTGCCGGTGGCCAGTGAACTCAACGGTACCCCCCGCCTGGTGGATACCGATGAGCAGCCGCGCGTCGACCCCAGCGCAGAAGCGCTGGCCAGCCTGCTGCCGACCTTTGACCAGCAGGGTTCGGTCACCGCCGGCAATGCCTCAAGCATTAACGATGGCGCGGCGGCGGTGATGATGATGAGCGAAGCTAAAGCCGAGGAGCTGGGGCTGCCGATTCTGGCGCGGATCCGCGCTTTTGCCAGCGTGGGCGTCGATCCGGCGCTGATGGGGATCGCGCCGGTCCATGCCACCCGTCGCTGCCTTGAACGCGCGGGCTGGAAGCTGGATGAAGTCGATCTTATCGAAGCCAACGAAGCCTTTGCCGCGCAGGCCATTTCGGTGGGCAGGGTACTGGAATGGGACGAGCGGCGGGTGAACGTGAACGGCGGCGCCATTGCGCTGGGCCACCCGATTGGCGCTTCCGGCTGCCGCATTCTGGTTTCCCTGGTGCACGAGATGATTAAACGCGATGCCCGCAAAGGGCTGGCCACGCTATGCATCGGCGGCGGCCAGGGCGTGGCGCTGGCAGTTGAACGCGAATAAGCCCCTTCTGATATATGCGTTAACTGAGCCTCCCTGTGGAGGCTTTTTTTTGCTTCCCGCCAGGCGTTACCCTGCCAAAAATTCCTTTCTGACGCGCTATTTTGTTGAGCGTTGTCACGTCTTTCTGTGCCACCTTTTTTGAAACAAATATTTACGATCGCGATCACTAAAACATTACTGCCTAAAAAATAAAATACGGTTTTATAAAAACGAAACGATATTTTAATTATGAGGGGTAATTTATGTTCGCAAGATCTCTGGCCCTTGCTGCACTCTGTGGCATGTCTTTCGCGGCTTCAGCCGTCACGGTAGATTTACGTCACGAATTCATTGACGGCGGCAAATCGGATAAGAGCAACGCCGACCGCGTCTCCGTCTCCCATCGTTTCGCTAACGGCTTTGGCTTCTCCGTTGAGGCGAAGTGGAAGTCGGGCGGCGATAACACCAGCCAGCCTTATTCAGATTTCGTCGGTAATGGTCATGAAGAGAGCATTACCTGGCAGTGGAAGGCGAATAAAAACTTCTCGGTCACGCCGGGGTTCAATATTGAAAGTAACGATAGCCGCTCGATCTACAAGCCAAACCTGCGCGTGCAGTACAGCTTCGATAATGGCTTCTACGTCGCAGCCCGCTATCGTTACGACTATACCCGCTACCCGGCGAATGCAGGGAAAGATGATGACAAAGTTAACCGCGGCGATGCGTGGGCCGGTTACGTCTTCGGCGACTGGCGTACGGAGCTGAACTACGTTTATGCGCGCAGTACCGAAGGGGTTAAGCGCAACGACAATAAACCGTACTCGCAGGAGTACAATCTCAAGGTTGCCTACAAGCTGGATAAAAACTGGGCGCCGTACGGCGAGCTCGGCAACGTTGGCGTCAACGATCGCAGCGACCGCCAGACCCGTTTCCGCGTAGGTGTTGCCTACTCGTTCTAACTTAAAAAATGTCCTCATCGTTTACCCCGGAGCGGTCAGCCGGGGTTTTCCGTTGGTATGAATCCCTCTTCCCGGAGCGGCGCAATGCGCCCCATCGGCACGGAATGTAGCCCGGATAAGCGCAGCGCGATCCGGGGAAAACGCCGGGCATAAAAAAGCCCTCCGAAAGGAGGGCAAGGCCAGTTACAGAAACACTAACTCAAACAGTGGCTAACGCTATGCCTTAAGCATCTCAGGCTGGGGCGGCAGCTTCGCGATATACACGGCAGGTTTGCCGTCTTTATCGGAGCTGAACAAAATGGCGCTATCGTCCGGCGTAAAGGACGGGTGCGGGTGGGTAACCTGGCGACTATTGGCCACGGTTGCCCAGGAGGTATCGTGACGCGCAACGCGGAAATAGGCCTGCTTCGCGACATCGAAAGCGTACAGATACGGGTCGTTATCAATGGTGTAGCCGCTGGTGTCTTTGACGTCCACCGGGGTACCGGAACCATCGCCAACCAGCATCGTGCCGTCAAAGTTACTCATCAGATGCGAACAGGCCGGCATCTGCATCACCGCTTCATTAACGCCGGTATCCGGGTTGAAGCTGTAGATCGTCCGGCCCTGCTGGCCCTTCAGATAAGAGACGTACACCAGCGCGGAGCCGTTCGGTACCCAGAATTCGTGGGTGCAGCTTTCGCCTTCCGCATGCGCTTTGACTTTACGCACGTTGCTACCGTCTTCATTTACCATCCACATCCGCGCATCGACCAGGTCATGCGGCCCTTCATGGCAGAAGGCGACGGTATGGTCATCGAACGGACGATAAATCGGATGGCCCAGCCATTTCCTCTCTTCGTGGATCACGCTGCTTTCGCCGGTTTGCAGGTCGACGCGCAGCAGGCGGCAGTGGGGGCCTTTGTGGAAGAAATCATGGAAAATCTGCCAGTCGTTGAGCGGCGTCCAGTCGCTTTTGGCAATCTCGATGCCAACCAGTTTGGTGCAATCGCTGTTGGCCACCCAGGTACCGTAGCCCACCCAGTCATCGGCGACGCGATACACTTCACGCTCTTGCAGCGTGGTGAGGTTAACCTCCAGCAGCGTACGGTCGTTCTTCACGTAATAAAGGGATTTATCATCCGGAGAAAGGAAACCACCAAACGTGTTATCACCGGCGCCTTCCGTTAGCTGCACCGCCTCGGCCTTTGCGAGGTCCAGCAGATAGTAGTTCCAGTTGCCGTCGAATTCGCCGGCAAACAGCAGGTGGCTGCCATCGTTAAAAAAACACTTCTGATAGAAATAGTTACGATGACAGGTTACTTCCGGTGGGGTTAAGCGGGTGATCTCCGCGCCGGTGTCCGGATCGCGGCTGACGTCATAATTCAGTTTAACCCGCATGCCTTTAGCCATGATGTACTCCTTTTCCTTCCTGAGATGTTGCCCGCCTGCGTTGACCGGCCAGTGGAAGTAGATTTAAAAGATGGGTGTTAATTTATCAAAACATCGTTTCATTATTTGTGATGACGGACGCAATTCGCAACAACTTCTTGCTATAGATCGCCTTTTTTTGCTGACAGTACGGCCGGCATCCCCGCGCTCTTTGTTTTCCTGCCGTTTTTTTTCGATCCGCCGTCTTTTTTTAAATTTTGAATAACTCATTGTATTTTATTGAATTAAATAGGAGTTTCACGGTTTATCAATCACCGCTTCGTGATCTGTTTTGCATTTTTAACATTTAACAGTCTTAAAATTGAAACGATGTTTTAATAATAATTGAAAATGACTTTAGCCGGGGCTAAGATGTGCTCACTGTAAAACGGAACTCTGTTTTATTTTTAGAAGGGGCAATCCCTGCGAGTTCTTCAAACCATAAGGGTCTGCACAAGCCGCAGGCTGGACTATCAGAACCTTGCCTGTACCTACACAGGCTCTGAAAGATTAAGGAACCAAGTATGATTCTCGACGCATTCTCCCTGCAGGGCAAAGTAGCCGTGGTGAGCGGTTGTGATACGGGTCTGGGCCAGGGCATGGCGGTGGGCCTGGCGGAAGCCGGTTGCGATATCGTGGGTATCAATATTGTTGAACCGACGGAAACCATTGAGCGCGTCACGGCGCTGGGCCGTCGTTTTCTCAGCCTGACCGCCGATCTGCGCCAGATTGATGGTATCCCGCAGCTGCTGGAGCGCGCGGTGGCGGAGTTCGGCCATATCGACATCCTGGTTAACAACGCCGGCCTGATCCGTCGCGAAGACGCGATCGAATTCAGCGAGAAAAACTGGGACGACGTGATGAACCTGAACATTAAGAGCGTGTTCTTTATGTCTCAGGCGGCGGCGAAGCACTTTATTGCCCAGGGGACCGGCGGCAAGATTATCAATATTGCCTCGATGCTCTCTTTCCAGGGCGGGATCCGCGTACCTTCCTACACGGCGTCAAAAAGCGCGGTGATGGGCGTGACTCGTCTGCTGGCGAACGAGTGGGCGAAGCACGGCATCAACGTCAACGCGCTGGCGCCGGGCTATATGGCGACCAACAATACCCAGCAGCTGCGCGCCGACGAACAGCGCAGCAGCGAGATCCTCGACCGTATCCCGGCGGGACGCTGGGGTCTGCCGAGCGACCTGATGGGGCCGGTGGTCTTCCTGGCCTCCAGCGCTTCTGACTACATCAATGGCTACACCGTCGCGGTGGATGGCGGCTGGCTGGCGCGCTAATATTTGCCGCGTTATCAGCGCAAAATGGAACCCTGCTTCGGCAGGGTTTTTTTATGTCTGAATAACAATTGTCCATATGATGAAACTGAAATAGTCCATATGGTTTATTTGTTTTTGAGGTAAGCATCTATATGTAACAGGGGTTGTTGAAGATGAAATGCTTATTTTCTGCTCTTCTGAAAGTTGAATGTCCATCACAAAACCATTGCCTGTAGCAACTTAATCCATATCTTTGGCGTGTCCTGCCTGACACCTTACGCCGCCGATCCCGTAGTTTCATCGTATGTCTTACTTCGTCTGGCAGGAAAAAAATGACCACTCTCAGTCACGACTCTACAACCATGCCGCGTACGCAGCGCGATACCCGGCGCATGAATCAGTTTGTCTCCATTGCCGCCGCGGTGGCAGGGTTGCTGTTTGGCCTCGATATCGGGGTGATTGCCGGGGCGCTGCCCTTTATTACCGATCATTTTGTTTTATCCAGCCGCCTGCAGGAGTGGGTGGTGAGCAGCATGATGCTGGGAGCCGCCATCGGCGCGTTATTTAACGGCTGGCTCTCTTTCCGCCTCGGGCGCAAATACAGCCTGATGGTGGGGGCGGTGCTGTTCGTTGCCGGCTCCGTGGGCTCCGCGTTTGCGACCAGCGTCGAAATGCTGCTGGTGGCAAGGATCGTTCTCGGGGTCGCCGTGGGGATCGCCTCTTATACCGCACCGCTGTACCTGTCGGAAATGGCGAGCGAAAACGTGCGCGGCAAGATGATCAGCATGTATCAGCTGATGGTGACGCTGGGTATCGTGATGGCGTTTCTCTCCGACACCGCGTTCAGCTACAGCGGCAACTGGCGAGCGATGCTTGGCGTACTGGCGCTGCCGGCGGTGGTGCTGATTATTCTGGTGATCTTCCTGCCGAACAGCCCGCGCTGGCTGGCGGAAAAAGGGCGTCACGTGGAAGCGGAAGAGGTGCTGCGGATGCTGCGCGACACGTCAGAAAAAGCCCGTGACGAGCTCAACGAGATCCGCGAAAGCCTGAAGCTGAAGCAGGGCGGCTGGGCGCTGTTTAAGGTCAACCGCAACGTGCGGCGGGCGGTATTCCTCGGCATGCTGTTGCAGGCGATGCAGCAGTTTACCGGTATGAATATCATCATGTACTACGCGCCGCGCATCTTTAAAATGGCGGGCTTCACCACCACCGAACAGCAGATGGTCGCGACCCTGGTGGTTGGCCTGACCTTTATGTTCGCTACCTTTATCGCCGTCTTTACCGTCGATAAGGCCGGACGTAAGCCGGCGCTGAAAATCGGTTTTAGCGTGATGGCCATCGGCACGCTGGTGCTGGGCTACTGTCTGATGCAGTTTGATAACGGCACCGCCTCCAGCGGTCTCTCCTGGCTGTCGGTGGGGATGACCATGATGTGTATTGCCGGCTATGCGATGAGCGCCGCGCCGGTGGTGTGGATCCTGTGTTCGGAAATTCAGCCGCTGAAGTGCCGCGATTTCGGCATCACCTGCTCAACCACCACCAACTGGGTGTCGAACATGATTATCGGCGCGACCTTCCTGACGCTGCTGGACGCGATCGGCGCAGCAGGAACCTTCTGGCTTTACACCGCGCTGAACGTCGCCTTTATCGGCGTGACGTTCTGGCTGATCCCGGAAACCAAAAACGTCACCCTGGAGCATATTGAACGCAGGCTGATGTCCGGCGAGAAGCTGCGCAATATCGGCAATTAATTACAACGACTCGCGCGGCAGCCACGGGCTGGCTACTTTTACCGTCTCCCGATGGCTGTCGCCGTTAATAATGTGCTGGGCGCTCAGGCGCCCGATATCATAGTGCGGTAGCTGCACCGTTGAGAGCGACGGGAAAAACAGATCGCCAATCCCCACCATATTGTCATAACCCACCACCGCCACATCCTGCGGAATACGCAGCCCGCGCGCCAGCAGCGTCTGATAGACCATAAACGCGATGCGGTCGTTGCCGCAAATCACCGAGTCGAACTGCGGCTTGCGCTGTTGAATATGGGCCAGCACGACAGCGGGAATATCGCGATAGTGCTCATCGCCGTAGGCCATATAGCAGTGAGCGAGCGTATCCGGGTCAATACCCGCTTCCCGGCAGGCGCGTTCCAGCCCCTGACGGCGGCGGACGGTCGCCAGATGATTTGCCGGCAGATGCAGGCACAGCGGCCGGCGATAGCCCGCGGCCAGTAGAGCCTGCACCGCCGTATACTGACCCTGTTCGTCGTCTGGGATATAGCTGGCCACCGGGTCGTGCAGGCTTTCGCAGTTGGCCAGCACGCAGGGGAGGGTTAACAGCTTGGCCGGTAGCGGTACCTGACGCAGACCCATCGTGGTGTAGATAATGCCGTCCGGACGATGGGAGAGCAGCAGGTCGACGATAGCGTCCGGGCTATCGTCAGAGAACATGTTGACCACGAAGCTGTTCCAGCCGTGCGCTCGCGCGGTCTCTTCGATGGAGAGCGTAATCTCCACCGAAAACGGCGTGGTGACGGTATCCAGCGCCAGTACACCGATGGTGTTTGGCGTCGCGTGAGCGCCGCGGATTTTCTTCGCCGACAGGTCGGGGACGTAGTTGGTCTCTTCGATAGCCGCCTGGACCCGAGCCAGGGTCTCCGGCTTGAGCCTTTCCGGGCTATTAAGCGCCCGGGAGACCGTCATTAGCGAGACATTCGCCAGCTTTGCTACATCCTTCAGAGATGCCATATTAAGTGCTCCACCCTTGCCGCCAGCAGCGGGGTCAACTAAGTTACTGATGTAAAAGGATCATACAATATTCTATCGTACACGTAGCGCGAGCGAAGAAGGTGAATATTTGATCGAGATCTCATCTCCTTTATGTTAACGTTAACTTTTGTGATTAACATCATGAATCGCAACAAAACGAAGTGAGTTTCGCTTTTTGTTAACGTTACCATAATAGCATTACTCCAACATGAGAATGTCATGATGAAAGCGCATCACTCTCACAGCTATCCGTTACTCAGTGCGTTACTCTTTTTCTTTTTCGTGACCTGGTCCTCTTCAGGTTCGCTGCTCTCTATCTGGCTACATCAGGAAGTGGGACTTAAGCCGGGGGATACGGGAATTATCTTCTCAGTGCTTTCCGTCTCCGCGCTTTTCGCCCAGGTGTGCTACGGCTTTATTCAGGACAAACTCGGCCTGCGTAAAAATTTGCTCTGGTACATCACCGTACTGCTGATCCTCTCCGGCCCGGCCTATATGGCGTTTGGCTACCTCCTCAAAATTAACGTCTTACTCGGCAGCATCTTCGGCGGGATTTATATCGGACTGACCTTTAACGGCGGTATCGGCGTGCTGGAATCCTACACCGAGCGCGTCGCGCGCCAGAGCCAGTTTGAATTCGGCAAGGCGCGGATGTGGGGCTCGCTGGGCTGGGCGGTGGCGACCTTCTTCGCCGGTTTGTTGTTCAACATTAACCCGCACTTAAACTTCGCGGTGGCCAGCTGCTCCGGACTGGTCTTTTTTTTCCTACTGGCGCGACTGCGGGTCTCTTCCGCGCCGCATGCCATGCAGGAGGCGGTATCCGGCGGTAAAGTCACGCTGGAAGACGCCCTGCGTCTGCTGACCCTGCCGCGCTTTTGGGCGCTGGTCTTCTTCGTCATCGGCACCTGTATCTACGGCGTTTATGACCAGCAGTTCCCGGTCTACTTCTCTTCCCAGTTCCCGACCCTGCAGGAAGGCAACGCGATGTACGGCTACCTGAACTCGTTCCAGGTGTTCCTGGAAGCCGCCGGTATGTTCTGCGCACCGTGGCTGGTTAACCGCGTCGGCGCGAAAAACGGCCTGATCTTCGCCGGAATGGTGATGGCCATGCGTATGGTGGCTTCCGGGCTGGTGGAGGGGCCGCTGCTGATCTCCATCACCAAGCTGCTCCACGCCGTCGAACTGCCGGTACTGCTGGTATCTATCTTTAAATACAACAGCTTAAACTTCGACAAGCGTCTTTCATCCACGCTGTATCTGGTCGGCTTTGCCTGCACCAGCTCGGTTATCGCGACGGTTCTGTCGCCGCTCGCTGGCTATAGCTATGAGAAATACGGCTTCGCCCAGTCCTATCTGATTATGGGACTGCTGGTGTTCTGCACCACCTTTATCTCCATCTTCTTGTTGCGCTCCAGTAAGTCCTCTTCGGACCCGCTAATGCCGCAAACTTCCGCTATCTGAATCAAAAGAGTAATGAATATGACGTATTCAATTTCCCGGGCTGAGCAAGAACTGCAGGCTAAACATGAACAGCTGAACCTGCGCTGGTATCCGCGCTATCACCTGGCCGCCCGTGCGGGCTGGATCAACGATCCCAATGGCCTGGTCTGGTTTGACGGCTGGTACCACGCGTTTTACCAGCACCATCCGTACTCCACCAAATGGGGGCCGATGCACTGGGGTCACGCGCGCAGTAAAGATCTGGTGCACTGGGAGCATCTGCCGGTGGCGCTGGCCCCGGAAGGCCCGGAGGATAAAGACGGCTGCTTCTCCGGCTCCGCGGTGGTGGATGGCGATACGCTGGCATTGATTTATACCGGGCATAAATTTCATGGCGATCCCAGCGATGAAGCCAACCTGTATCAGGTGCAATGTCTGGCCACCAGCCGCGACGGCATTCACTTCGAGCGCCAGGGGATCGTGGTCGACACTCCGCCGGGCATGCACCATTTCCGCGACCCGAAAGTGTGGCGAGAAGGGGACAGCTGGTACATGATCGTTGGCGCTCGCGATGGCGACACCGGCCAGGTGCGGCTGTATCGTTCAGCCGATCTGCGCCAGTGGCAGGATGCCGGCGTCCTCGATGAGGCGGAAAAAGAGATGGGCTACATGTGGGAATGCCCGGACTTCTTCGCCCTCAACGGCAAGCATATTCTGATGTTCTCTCCGCAGGGGCTGGCGGCTAAAGGCTATCAAAACCGCAACCTGTTCCAGAGCGGCTATCTGCTCGGTGAATGGCGGCCGGGGCAGGCGTTTGTGCGTGAGGGCGAGTTTGTGGAAATGGATCACGGCCACGACTTTTATGCCCCGCAAAGCTTCCTCACTCCCGATGGCCGCCGCATTGTCATCGGCTGGCTGGATATGTGGGAGTCGCCGCTGCCGGAGCAGCAGGACGGCTGGGCAGGCATGCTGTCGCTGCCGCGTGAACTGAGCCTGAGCGCGGATAATCGACTGCAGATGCGTCCGGCGAAAGAGGTCGAGAGCATGCGCGGCGCCAGCTTCCCGTGGCCGGTGACGACCCTGAAAAACCAGCAGACCACGATGGTGGAGAACTGCGAAGCGATGGAGGTGATCCTGCACTGGGATGGCCTGAACAGCAGCGCCGAGCAGTATGGCCTCAGCTTCGGCGAAGGTCTGCGCGTTTACGTGGATGCGCAGATGCAGCGCCTGGTGCTCGAGCGGCACTATCCGCAGTATGGCCTGTGCGGCACCCGCAGCGTCCCGTTGAATGAAGGCGCCGATCTGAAGCTAAGGATATTCTTCGATAGCTCTTCCGTCGAAGTGTTTGTTAATGATGGCGAGGCCTGTCTTAGCAGTCGTATATATCCGGATGCCGATCGTCGCGAATTGGCTTTATTTGCCTGGAGCGGTTCGGCTTATTTAACCGAAGCCGGCGCCTGGCAGCTGGAATAAGTTTTACTGAATAGTTGTTAATAACCCGTCTTCGACGGTGGACGGGTTATTATTGTCGAGCTTTACCCATAAATAAAAAATACTATTTAACTAAATAATAAAGGGTTATTCCGATGAATAAAATCTGGGTCGGGTGTGTTCTGACGTCTTTATTTACCCCTCTGGCTAATGCACAGGCGCCGCTATCCCTTGAGGAGCGGCTGGCGCAAATGGAACAACGGCTAAAGGCGACAGAGCAGCGGGCGGCCAGCGCGGAGGCGGAAATCCGCGCGCTAAAAAAACAGGAGGCACAAGCGACGACGGTGGCCAGCGCCGCACCGGCTAAACCCGCTTTACAACTTAATGATTATGGTGAATTAAAATTCTATGGCGACGTTGAGTTTAATATGGACGGCGCCAGCCGCACCGGTAGCCTGACGTCGGTGAAAACCAGCGCCAATAAAAACTGGGCGCCGGGAGATAAAGAGCGCTGGGATATTAACGGCCGTATTCTTCTCGGCTTTGATGGATTACGCAAAGGGGCTAACGGTAAATATGCCGGATTCAGCGTGCAGCCGCTGGCGGATATGAACGGTAAAATGAATCTTGATGATGCGGCCTTTTTCTTCGGTAAGCAGGACGACTGGAAAATTAAAATAGGTCGCTTCGAAGCCTACGATATGTTCCCGCTTAATCAGGATACGTTTGTTGAATATTCCGGCAACACGGCGAACGATCTGTATAGCGACGGCTACGGCTATATTTATATGATGAAAGAGGGGCGCGGACGCAGCAGCAGCGGCGGCAACTTCCTGCTGAGTAAAAATCTCGATAACTGGTATTTTGAGGTGAATACGCTGGTGGAGGACGGCAGCTCGCTGTTTGTGGACCAGAATTATCACGGCAACGCGCTGGATAATCGTAAAAATGTGGTTTACGTGCGTCCGGTCGCGGCCTGGCAATCCGGCGCCTGGTCGGTGGCGGCGGCGATGGAGAGTAATCTTGTTAATAATGCTTACGGTTATGAGAATCAGAATGGACGTTGGGTCGACCAGTCCAGCCGCACCGGCTACGGCATGACGATGAGCTGGAACACGCTGAAAACCGATGCCGAGGACGGTGCGGTGGTGAACTTAAGCACCGCGTATCTGGACGCGGCGGACGAAAAGGATTTCAGCGCCGGTATCAATGCGTTATGGCATCGCGTGGAGCTAGGCTATATCTATGCGCATAACAAAATCGACCAGTTTAATATGTCCGGCGTCAACGCGGAGTGCGATAGCGACTGCGCGATTCTGGCTCCGGGGCGCTACGACATTCACACCATTCATACCTCATGGCATCTGCCGAATATTATGGATATGCCGAACTTTAATATTTATCTCGGGGCCTATGCGTCATGGCTCGATTCATCGGCAGCGAAAAGCGGCAATACCGATGAACGCTACGGCGCGCGGGTGCGGTTTAAATATTTCTTCTGACGGTCTTCCCGGGTCGCGGCGTAAACGCCTTACCCGGGCTACTGGATCGCAGACGGCTGTGAACATGTAGCCCGGCTAAGCACCGCGCGAGCCGGGACGTTGCCAAATCACTACACCTCCGCCAGATACAGCGCTGGCATACCCTCTTTATCGGAGGTAAACAGCACCCAGCGGTTATCCGGTGAAAATGAGGGATGCGGATGCGTCGCCTGGCGCTCGCCTTCAATCACTTTCCAGGTGGAGTCGTGGCGGCACACCGCAGTCTGCTTATCGGCGGCAATATCAAACACCCAGATAAACGGATCGTTAAGCTGTATATCGCCGGTGCTGTGCGGCGCGCCGTCGCCGACCACCAGGCTGCCATCGTGATTGCTCATCAGATGTGAGCAGGGAGGAATGGCCATCAGCTGGCGATTTTCCAGCGTTGCCGGGTCGGCGCGATACAGATAGCGATGCGGATCGTTTTCCTGATGCGCGACATAGTAAAGCGCGGAACCATCCGGCACCCAGAATTCGTGGGTAAAGCTCTCTCCCGACCGGTGCTGGCGAACCTTGCGCATATGGCTGCTGTCAGCGTTGATAAGCCACATTCGGGCATCGATAGCATCGCGCGGGCCTTCGTGGCAGAAGGCGATGGTGCCGTCATCAAACGGGCGGTAAATCGGGTGGCCGAGCCAGCGTTTTTCCTGCAATACCACGCGCTGTTCGCCGCTGTGCAGGTCGATATTAATCAGCCGGCACTCCGGCTCGGTGAAGTAGAATGCGCGGAACTTGCCCCAGTCGGTCAGCGGCTGCCAGTCGCTTTTTTTGATTTCGATACCCACCATCTGGCTGCAATCGCTATTGGCGACCCAGGTCCCGTAGGCCACCCATTGGTCATCCACCTGATACACCACCTGCTCCTCCAGCGAGGCCAGATCCACGCGGCGCAGCTGCTGGTTGTTTTTCACGTACCACAGCGACCGGTCGTCGGCGGAAAGGAAACCGCCAAAGGTGTTATCGCCCGGCCCGTCGGTGAGCTGGGTGGCCTGCTGCCCGGCGATATCGAGTAAATAGTAGTTCCAGTGGCCTTCAAACGCGCCGCCGAAAATCAGCTTGCTGCCGTCCCGGGTAAAGCATTTTTGGTAGAAGTAGTTGCGGTGGCAGATAACATGCGGTGGCGTCATCCGGATCACCTGGTGACCGGTTTCGCTGTCCTGCGTATGCAGAAAGCTCAGCGGGATGATTTTGCCTTTCATGATTCATTCACTCCTTGCTAAAAAAATACCCCGCAGCCGGAGCTGCGGGGTAGGGACCGATAACGGGTTGTTAGCGCATCGCGCGGCGCAGGATACGGTCAGACTGACGCTGGAAGTCAATTGCCGTCTCTTCTACGGTTTTCTGCCCGTAGTCGATGTACTGCAGAGAGGTGCCGAACTGGGCCACGATCTGCGGGTCATCAAAGTATGGCGACACCGAGAGTTTGGCCGGCAGGGACTGCGCCAGGCGCAGGCCTGATACCGCCGGATCGTCCTCTTTAATAGCGCCGTTTTCGGTCAGGTATTGAACCGCGACTTTGCTCAGCGGCACGCCGCGCTCAAGTCCCAGCGTCTCAACGCCTTCTTTGCTGTTCAGCAGGAAGTTGATCACCTTCGCCGCCGCTTCCGGGTTTTTGGTGGATTTACCAATGGAGAGCATCTGCGCAGGTTTAAAGAACAGACCCGCGTCGGTGGCGCCCGGCAGCATCGGATAGCTGCCCAGCTCCAGCTTCGCCGGCGGCTTCAGGTTGTCGGAGTATTTGTTAATGGTGGAGTTCCACATATAGGTCCCCGCCCACTCGCCCTGAATCCACGGCTTCATTTCATACATATTGCTCTTACCGAACGAGGCATAGTACTTGGTGTCCGGCATGACGTGGCTGTCGATAAGCTTTTTATACATCTGGAAAAATTCGACCCACTGCTCTTTGCTGTAGGAGAATTTCTTGGTTTTTTCGTCGATAGCCGGCTGGTTGTACTTCTGAATCATATATGAATTGAGCAGCGCCAGGGTGTCCTGGTGCTCCAGCACCACCGGGTAATACTGTTTACCCAGCTTGCTCTCAAAGGTTTTACCCGCCGCCATCAGCTCGTCCCAGGTTTTCGGGTACTCGACGCCGGCTTTTTTCCAGGTCTCGTCGTTGAAGTAGAACACGCGCGCGGTGACGGAAATGGGGATACCGTTAAGCTTGCCGTCCACCGTGGTGGTTTGCAGCTCTTTGGCATCAAACTGGCTCAGGTCGATTACGTCCTTCATCTTGTTGAGGTCGTAGAAGCCTTCGCCGTTTTTCGAGAAGATCGGCAGCCAGTTCCAGTTAGTTTGCATCACGTCCGGCTCCGTGCCGCCGGCGATTTGCGTGGTCAGGCGCGAAAGATGGCCGTCCCAGCCGGTATATTCCGCTTTAACGTTGATATCCGGGTTTTGTTTATGAAACTCTTCCAGCGCCTTCAGGGTCACCTGGTGACGGCCGTTGCCGCCCCACCATGACATACGCAGGTCGACATCCTTCGCCATGGAAGGTAACGCGGTAAGGCCCAAAGTTGCGGAGATTGCGGCGCTTAAAAGCACTTTTTTCATTTTAATACTCCAGGGTTCACAGAGAGATGTTCTGTTCAGTTTTGGCGTCAAAGATATGACACTTGTTGAGATCGAACTTGAAATGCACCGTGCGATGAAGCCCTTTCTCAATCATTGGCTTCGCTTCATCGGAAGGCACGCGGGCGGTCAGTTCATAATCGGCAACCTTCAGGTAGACGAAGAATTCATGGCCCATGTTTTCCACCCGCACCATTTCACCGGCGCAGGAGCCTTCAGCAAACGGTTCATCGGAGATGGAGACGAACTCCGGGCGGACGCCAAAGAACACCTGCTGGTTCTTATGGGTCTCGACCTTACTCTGCAATCTGTCGTTTAGCGGCAGCAGCCCGTCGCCAACGGTCAGATGCAGGCGACCCGCTTGCTCAACCAGCTTGCTGGGACGAATATTCATCTCCGGCGCGCCGATAAACCCGGCCACAAACATGTTTTTCGGCTTGTGATAGAGGTTGTCCGGGGTATCCACCTGCATGATATGGCCCAGCTTCATCACGCAGATGCGGTCGCCCATGGTCATCGCTTCGGTCTGATCGTGGGTAACGTACACGGTGGTCGCCGGTTTACCGGATTTCTTCAGCTGCTTATGCAGGTCGGAAATACGGATGCGCATCGAGGCGCGCAGTTTGGCGTCAAGGTTAGAGAGCGGTTCATCGAACAGGAACACATCCGGTTTCTTCACAATCGCGCGGCCAACCGCCACGCGCTGTGCCTGGCCGCCGGAGAGCTGGCGCGGCAGACGATCCAGCAGCTCTTCCAGCTCAAGGATTTTCGCCGCTTCGTTAACCTGGGCCTCAATCTGGTCTTTTGGCAGCTTGCTCAGCTTCAGGCCGAAGGCAAGGTTTTCGCGCACCGTCATATGCGGATAGAGCGCGTAGTTCTGGAAGACCATCGCGATACCGCGCGCTTTTGGCGCGAGGTTATTCACGATTTTTTCGCCAATCCGCACTTCGCCGCCGCTGATGGTTTCCAGACCGGCCAGCATGCGCAGGGTAGTGGATTTGGCGCAGCCGGACGGCCCAACGATAACCATAAACTCGCCGTCCGCGATTTTCAGATCGATACCATGTACCGCCTTGAAGCCGTTGGAGTAGACCTTTTCCAGTTTGTTGAAAATAACTTCAGCCATGATATTTCCCTCTTAACCTTTAATTCCGCTGCTGGTAACGCCCTGTACGAAGTAGCGTTGTGCCAGGAAGAACACGATGATGGACGGCAGAATGGAGATGCTCGCCATTGCCAGAATTTCGTTCCACGGAGCGCCTTCCGTGACGTCGATGGACATTTTCAGCGCCAGCGCGATGGGGTATTTATCCACGCTGTAGACGTAAATCAGCGGACCGATAAAGTCGTTCATGGACCACATGAACTGGAACAGCGCCACCGAGATAATCGCCGGTTTCAGAATCGGCACCACCACGTACCACAGCACCTGAATAGAGTTGCAGCCGTCAATCTGCGCCGCTTCTTCCATGTCGCGCGGAACGCCGCGCAGGAACTGAATCAGCATGAAGACGAAGAACCCCTGAGTGGCAAAGGCCAGCGGCAGGTACAACGGCAGATAGCTGTTCAGCATGCCCATTTCACGGAACATCAGATACTGCGGGATCAGCAGTACGGTGCTCGGCAGGAGCATGGTGGTGATCAGCGTGGCGAACCAGAATTTCTTCCACGGGATCTCGAAGCGGGCAAAGCCGTAGGCCACGATGGTGGAGGAGATAATGGTCAGCAGCACCTTCGGGATCACATACTTGAAGGTGTTCAGCATGTAGTGGCCGAAGTTGTACTCGGTGCCGGTTTTCCAGCCGTTGATAAAGCCATCCCATGTCGCGTGGGCAGGCCACAGGCTCAGGGTGGTGAAGATCTCGTGGTTTGGTTTGAACGACGCCGAGAACATCCATACCAGCGGGTAGAGCATCAGCAGGCCGACGAACAGCAGGATCACGTAGCGAATTGAGCGGCTGACTTTTTCACGACGCAGCGTCCGCGCGACTTCACGTTCGGCGATGTCCCTTGCTTCAGAGATTTGTTGGATATCAGCCATTTTTGCCTCCCTTATCGGCGGAGTAGAACACCCAATATTTTGAAGACTTAAACGCAATGGCGGCAAAGACCGCGACCACCAGGAACAGTACCCACGCCAGCGCCGCGCCGTAGCCCATATCGAAGTACTTAAAGGCGGTGTCGTAGATATAGAGCGAGAACAGATAGGTGGAGTAGGTTGGGCCGCCGCCGGTGATGACGTACGGGCCGGTAAACTCCTGGAACGCCTGAGTGGTCTGCATGATGAAGTTGAAGAAAATCACCGGCGTGATCAGCGGCACCGTGACCTTCATAAACATCTGCCATTTTGACGCGCCATCGATCATCGCCGCTTCATATTGTGATTGCGGAACGTTCTGCAGCGCCGCAAGGAAGATGACCATCGCCGAACCGAACTGCCAGACGCGCAGCAGGGTAACGGACATCAGGGCCAGCGAGGGCTCGCCGAGCCAGTTGACCGGGTCGAAGCCAAGTACGCCGATAAAGCTGTTCAGCAGGCCGTCGATAGCAAACAGCGCGCGCCACAGAACGGCGATCGCCACCGAGCTACCGAGAATGGACGGGATATAGTAGGCGGTACGGAAAAAACCGATGCCGCGCAGCTTAAAGTTGAGGACAAAAGCGATCCCCAGCGCGAAAGCCAGCTTTAACGGGATGGTTAAAAAGACATACGCAAACGTCACGCCCATCGATTTCCAGAAGAGGCCATCTTCGGTCAGCATGTAGCGATAGTTTTCGATGCCGTTAAACACCGGTGGACTCATCAAATCGTACTCAGTGAAACTGAGGAAGAAAGATGAAACAAAGGGAAAGGCGGTAAAGACTATCAACCCTATGATATAGGGGGATATCCATGCCAATCCCAGCATTCTGTTTTCATTCATACATACCTACCTGGCTTACGAGTTTGTAATACGGATTCGGGGTTACTGCCTTTCCCGCGGCCCGTGCCGCCGGAAAGTTAATGCGTTCCTGGTATGTCAGCGGTAAATCATTCCTTGTTAACGGTGCGTGTGTTGAGCGCTTTTGCGCGCTTGTCGTCCCTGGAGAACATCTGTTTTTTGATTTTGTCTTACCCGGCGTCCTGATTTTGTAAAACGCCGTTTTAATTTTATTTTATTGCTATTTATTACGGAGTCATTCGGTTGATCGCGGAAATGTGATCAAAGTCGAAACGATGTTTCAAAAAGGTGCTGGCGCGCGCATTTTGCAGGAAGCCAAGTCATAGAAAAGGATGAGCGGCAGGCGCAGTGAGGCTATTCAGGCGGGATTAATTGCTCTGCTAATCATTATGCTACGACATACTTTATGACAATTATTATTAGCGGAAAAGTTCAGAAAATGGTGGGCACGCCTGGCATGCCCTGGGGCAGGAGAAATTACTTTTGCAGAAAATCCTGACGAACGGGAGTAAAGGTATCAAGAAGCGTGCCCGGCTTCAGGCAGACGCAGCCGTGCATAATTTCCGGCTTCTTATAGAGCGTATCGCCGGCGCTGACCACGTGCTTTTCATCACCGATGGTGAACTCAAACTCGCCGGAGAGCACATAGGTGAGCTGCTCGTGCGGGTGATTATGCATCGGCCCGATAGCGCCCGCTTCGAAGTTCACTTCAACCGCCATCATCTTGCCATCGTGCGCAAGGATGCGGCGGGTGACGCCATTGCCCAGATCTTCAAGGGTGGTCTCTTTATGAAAAATAAACATCCGCTGGTCCTGTAATTAAATGAAACAATGTTTCATTTAATCTATCGCATAATCTTCTAAAAGGAAACGATCGTCGGGAGAAGTGGAAAGTCGATCACAACTTTGTTTTACTGAAAACCTCACACAAGGAGGGATGATGAAAACGATTGGTCTGTTAGGCGGCATGAGCTGGGAATCGACGATTCCTTACTACCGGCTGATTAACGAAGGTATTAAAGCGCGCCTCGGCGGCCTGCACTCCGCCAGCCTGCTGCTGCACAGCGTGGATTTCCACGAAATTGAAGCCTGCCAGTCAAGCGGCGACTGGCAGCGCGCGGGCGAGATCCTCGCCCAGGCGGCGGCCGGCCTGCAGCAGGCGGGCGCCGAGGGGATTGTCCTGTGTACCAACACCATGCATAAAGTCGCGCAGGCGATTGAAACGCGCTGCGACGTGCCGTTTTTGCATATTGCCGACGCGACCGGACGGGCGATTACCGCGAAAGGGCAGAACCGCGTTGCGCTATTAGGGACCCGCTATACCATGGAGCAGGATTTTTATCGCGGCCGCCTGCAGCAGCAGTTCGCTATCGACACGCTGATCCCGGAGGCTGAAGATCGTGAGCGGATTAACCAGATCATTTTTGATGAACTGTGCCTCGGCGTCTTTAGCGAGCATTCACGCGACTATTATCTTCAGGTCATCGAGCTCCTGGCGGAGCTGGGGGCGGAAGGGGTGATTTTCGGCTGTACCGAAATCGGCCTGCTGGTGCCGGAAGAGAGCAGCCCGCTGCCGGTGTTTGATACGGCCGCGATCCACGCGGCGGACGCGGTGGAGTTTATGCTGTCGTGAGTACCGCTTCGAGCGGCGTCAGGATACGCGACATGCTGTTTTGCAAATGCAGGGCGAAGGCATCGACCAGCGCGGAGCCGGGGCGGTGCAGCGGGCGCACCAGGCTAACGGTAAAAGGCACTTCAACGCTAAAGCGGCGTACCACCACGCCGTTCCCGGCATAATCGAGGGCGGTGAGCGGGTTAACCACCGAAATGCCGACCCCGGCTCTTACCATCGCGCAGATGGAGGCGGCGCTGTGCGTCTCCACCACCATCCGCCGTTTGACCTGATGTTCGACAAACAGGGCATCGAGCAGCTGGCGATAGCTATCGGTGCGCGACAGGCTAATGTAGTTTTCGCCGTGAAAATCCGCAGGCGTCAGCATCGGCTTAGCCGCTAACGGATGGCCCTGCGGCAGTACGCACACTTCATTCAGGGTCAGCAGCGGCGTACGCTCGGTTCCGGCGGGGGTATGCAGGGTTTCCGTCAATCCCAGATCGTGGCGCTGGGCCGACAACCACTCCTCCAGCAGCGGTGATTCCTGGGGGACAATTTGCAGGCTGACGTCCGGGTAGCGCGCTAAAAACGGCGCCAGCAGCAGCGGCAATAGCGATTGGGAGAAGACCGGCAGACAGGCTATCGACAGCTCGCCCTGGCGGAACTCGCGCAGGCTTTCTGCGGCGCTGACGATTCTGTCCAGACCGTACCAGGATCGCTGCACCTCTTCAAACAGACGTAATCCCTGAACCGTAGGCTGCAGGCGCCCGCGCGTGCGGGAGAACAGCGTCAACCCCAGCACCTTTTCAAAACGCGCCAGCTCGCGGCTGACGGTGGGCTGCGAGGTATGCAGCATGCGTGCGGCCTCGGTCAGATTGCCGGTGGTCATCACCGCATGAAAGATTTCAATATGACGCAGGTTGACGGCGGGCATGGGGGTTCCTTAAGTGGCGCAAGCCATATCATTTTTGCATAGAGTGGCAATAAAACGATATTTTTTATTGCGTACGCGCTGTGGCGTAATCGTAAAAAACAGAAATAACGCACACACAGCACCGGAGTTCCTTATGCCACACTCGCTTTACGCTACCGATACCGACCTGAGCGCAGAAAACCTGCTGCGTCTGCCCGCCGAATTCGGCTGCCCGGTTTGGGTTTACGACGCGCAGATTATCCGCCGCCAGATTGCCCAATTGAGCCAGTTCGACGTGGTGCGTTTTGCGCAGAAGGCCTGCTCCAATATCCATATTCTGCGCCTGATGCGCGAGCAGGGCGTGAAGGTGGATTCGGTGTCGCTGGGCGAGATCGAGCGCGCGCTGGCGGCCGGGTACGATCCGCATCAGCATCCGGAAGATATCGTCTTTACCGCCGATCTGATCGACGATGCAACCCTGGCGCGGGTTAAAGAGCTGCAGATCCCGGTCAACGCCGGCTCAATTGATATGCTGAGCCAGCTGGGCGAAGTCTCTCCGGGCCACCGCGTCTGGCTGCGCGTTAACCCGGGCTTCGGCCACGGCCACAGCCAAAAAACCAATACCGGCGGCGAGAACAGCAAGCACGGGATCTGGCACAGCCATTTAACGGCGGCGCTGGAAGTGATGCGTCGCTATCAGCTCCAGCTGGTGGGGATTCACATGCATATCGGTTCTGGGGTCGACTATGGTCACCTGGAACAGGTCTGCGGCGCGATGGTGCGTCAGGTTGTTGAATTCGGGCAGGATCTGCAGGCGATCTCCGCCGGCGGCGGACTGTCGATCCCGTATCACGAAGATGAAGAGGCGATCGATACCGATCACTACTTCGGCCTGTGGAACGCGGCGCGCGAGCAGATCGCTAAACATCTGGGCCATCCGGTCGCGCTTGAGATCGAACCGGGTCGCTTCCTGGTGGCGGAGTCCGGCGTGCTGGTTTCTCAGGTTCGCAGCGTGAAGGAGATGGGCAGCCGCCACTTCGTGCTGATTGACGCCGGTTTTAATGATTTGATGCGCCCGGCGATGTACGGCAGCTATCACCATATTACCGCTCTCGCCGCGGACGGCCGCGATCTGCGCGCCGCGGCGGAGGTTGAAACCGTAGTGGCCGGGCCGCTGTGCGAATCGGGCGATGTATTTACCCAGCAGGAGGGGGGGAAAGTGGAAACCCGCCTGCTGCCTGCGGTGGCGCCGGGGGATTATCTGGTGCTGCACGATACCGGCGCTTACGGCGCGTCGATGTCTTCTAACTACAACAGCCGTCCGCTGCTGCCGGAAGTGCTGTTCGACAACGGCAAAGCGCGGCTGATCCGTCGTCGCCAGACCATTGAAGAGCTGTTGTCGCTCGAGCAGCTGTAAGGTGGTGCCCGATGGCGCTTCGCTTATCGGGCCCGCTAATTATGCGTAATACGGCCCGGTGGTGACCGACTCGCGCAGCACCAGCTTGCCGGTAAACGGCGGTATGGTCTCGATCGGCTGGCCGTTGGCCAGCTTGATGGCCTGATCGATAGCGGTGGTGATCATGTTATCGATCGGCAGATAGACCGTCGATAGCCCCGGCTCCAGCCATTTCGCGCTCGGCGCGTCATCAAAACCAAACAGCGAAATATCCTGCGGGATCCGCAGCCCTGCCTGATGCAGCGCTTTCGACGCGCCCAGCGCCATATCATCGTTACAGGAAAACAGCGCGCTAAACGGCGTTTTCTCTTCCAGCAGCTCGCAGCAGAGTTCATAGCCGCGGCTCATGGTGGAGTCGCCGTATTTCACCTTCGCCGGATCCCACTTGATGCCGTGCTTCTTCAGCGCGTTGCGATAGCCTTCCAGGCGAGCTTTACCCGTCGGCGTGTGCATCGGCACGGTCAAACAGGCAATATCGCGATGGCCCTGGGCAATGAGGTACTCAACCGCCTGAAACGCCGCGTCCTGCTGTTCGAAGAACACGCAACGCTCCCGGGCCTGGCTAACGTCGCGGTTGATCACCACCAGCGGCATGGCGATAGACTCAATCAGCGACATAATCTTCTTTTCGCTCATATGGCGCGTGTAGAGCACGATGGCATCGCACTGGCGATCGGCCAGCATCTGCACTGCCTCTTCTTCACGCTCCGGCGCATCGTGGCCGTCGGTGACGATCAGCTGTTTGCCCCAGGCTTCCGTCTGGCGAGAAGCTTGCTGCAGCAGGCGGCCAAAATAGAAGCCGTCAAAGGTGGAAACCACCAGACCGATGCTGTTGCTCGTGCGGTTCGCCAGCGAGCGGGCGAGAAAGTTAGGCCGGTAGCCCAGCTCTTCCATCGCCTTAAAAACCTGTTGGCGGGTGCTCTCTTTCACCTGACCTGTGCCGTTCAACACGCGGGAAACCGTCGCTTTAGAGACGCCTGCGCGAATTGAGACATCCAGCATTGTAGCCATTCATCCGATTCCTGATATCACGTGGTGAACCGCAGTTTATCACAGACATTCAGGGGGATATGGCTTCATGGCGCGGTAAAAAACCATCGCGATCACGCTTTTACAGGAATTGATCGCAGGGAAAAGAAAATCGCAAATGCGGTATGCCAATTATCGCCTTTCTGGAATGCCAATGAACGGGTTGGGAGCTTAATCACAGAACTTATTCTCCTCAGTGGCTATTTTTTGGTATGCCAATAGGTGTTTGGCTGTACACCTGGTGCGCTAAAAGCCCTTAAACCTGAGGTATCCTCTATGGCATTGCAGGACAAACTGATCGACTCACTGGGGAGTTTCGCCACGAAATTCAACAGCTACCGCTACATCATGGCGATAAAATCCGCTTTTATTACCCTGATGCCGGTGATCATCGTCGGCGCCTTTTCGGTGCTGATCTCCAATATGGTGCTGGATCCGAAAAACGGACTCGCCAGCTTTCAGGCGCTCTCTTTTCTGGCGGCGCTGAAACCCATTACCAGCGCGATCAACTACGCCACCCTTAACTTTCTCAATATTGGCGCGGTCTTTCTTATCGGCATCGAGCTGGGGCGGATTAACGGCATCAAGAGCCTGTTCCCCGGTCTGCTGGCGGTGATCTGCTTTATCTGCGTGACGCCGACCACCGTCGAAATGATGGTCGACGGGCAAATGCATGAAGTGAAAGATGTGCTGCTGCGCCAGTTTTCCGATACCCGTAGCCTGTTCCTCGGTATGTTTATCGCCATTCTGTCGGTGGAGATCTACTGCTGGCTGGAGGGCCGCAAGGGGCTGAAGATCAAGATGCCGGATACCGTGCCGCCCAACGTATCGGCGTCGTTCTCCGCCCTGATCCCGGCCATTATCACCACCACGGTGATTGCCACCTTTGGCTTTATTTTCCATCAGGCCACCGGCATGTACCTGTATGACGCGGTCTATCAGGTGGTGCAGCAGCCGCTGGAGCGGGTGGTGCAAAGCCTGCCGGGGATCCTGCTGCTGATGTTTGTCGCGCAGCTGTTCTGGGTTATCGGTATCCACGGCAACCAGATGATCAAACCGATCCGCGAACCGCTGCTGCTGGGAGCCATCACCGTCAATATGAGCGCCTTTGAGCAGGGCAAAGAGGTGCCTAATATCATCACCATGCCGTTCTGGGACGTTTATATGAGCATCGGCGGATCGGGGCTGACGATTGGCCTGCTGATCGCGGTCATGATCGCCACCAAACGCAAAGAGATGAAAGAGATCGCCAAGCTGTCGATTGGGCCGGGTCTGTTCAATATTAACGAACCGGTGATTTTCGGCATGCCGATCATGCTCAATCCGATCCTCGCGATCCCTTTTATCATTACGCCGCTGGTGACCGGCAGCATCGGCTACTTCGCGACCGCCGCCGGCTTTGCCGGTAAAGCGGTGGTGATGGTGCCGTGGACCACCCCGCCGCTGATCAACGCCTGGCTCTCTACGGCGGGTTCGATGGGGGCGGTGGTGACGCAGCTTATCTGCATCCTGACCGCGGTGCTGATCTATCTGCCGTTCGTCAAAATAGCCTCCCGCCGCGCGGAAAACGCTCAGCGCCAGGCAGAGAACGACCAGGCCAGCCAACAGATATGAGGACACAATGACGACAGTAAAGATGGCGATCCCCCGCGACTTTATCCTCGGCGCCGCCGCTTCCGCGTGGCAAACCGAGGGCTGGAGCGGTAAGAAAGCGGGCCAGGATTCCTGGCCGGATCTCTGGTACAAGAACGACCGCCGCGTCTGGCATAACGGCTACGGCCCGGCGGTGGCGACCGATTTTATCAACCGCTTCCGCGAAGACGTGCAGTTGATGAAGCTGGCGGGGCTGACACACTACCGCACGTCGATTAACTGGTCGCGCTTTCTCACCGATTATGAAAACGTCACGGTCGATGAAGACTATGCGGCGTACTACGACCAGTTGTTCGATGAACTGCTGGCCAACGGCATCGAGCCGATGATCTGTCTTGAGCACTATGAACTCCCCGGCTATCTGCTGGAGCAGTACGGCGGCTGGGCGTCAAAAAAGGTGGTTGAGCTGTTTGTGCAGTACGCGGAGAAAGTGTTCGCCCGCTATCACCACAAAGTCACGCGCTGGTTCACCTTCAATGAACCGATCGTGGTGCAGACCCGCGTTTATCTGGATGCGCTGCGCTGGCCTTACGAGCAGAACACCGGCACCTGGATGCAGTGGAATCACCACAAGGTGCTGGCGACGGCAAAAGTGGTCCGGCTGTTTCGCGAGAAAGGCTATCGCGGCACGGTAGGCTGCATTCTTAACCCGGAGGTCACCTATCCGCGCTCAAAAGCGTCGCACGATGTACGCGCCGCCGAACGCTACGATCTGTTTTATAACCGGGTTTTCCTCGATCCGCTGGTCCACGGCCTCTACCCGCCTGAGCTACTGGCTCTGCTCGAACAGCACGGGGTCTCCTGGGATTATGACGCGGAGGAGCTGGCGATAATCCGCGACAACACCGTTGATGAGCTGGGGATTAATCTCTACTACCCGCATCGGGTTAAGGCTCCATCGCGCGCCTGGCATCCGCAGACGCCGTTCCATCCGGCTTACTACTATGAGCCCTTTGAGCTACCGGGGCGGCGGATGAACCACTCCCGCGGCTGGGAGATTTATCCGCAAATCGTTTTTGATATGGCGATGCGGATCAAGCAGGACTACCGCAATATTCCGTGGTTCGTGGCGGAAAGCGGCATGGGCGTGGAAAACGAAGGGCAGTTTCGCAATGGTGAAGGCACCATCGCCGACGACTACCGGATCCGTTTTATCAGCGAGCATCTGTGGCAAACGCTGCGCGCGCGGGAAGCAGGGGCCAACTGTCACGGCTACATGCTGTGGGCGTTTACCGACAACGTTTCGCCGATGAACGCGTTTAAAAATCGCTACGGGCTGATTGAAATCGATCTGCAAAATAATCGTGCGCGGCGGCCCAAGGCGTCCGCCAGCTGGTTCCGTAAGCTAGGCGAGAGCCGGGAATTGACGCTGGATATTGACGATGAGTGGCGCTAGCCGGGCTGAAATTTTGCTAAGATAGCGGCCGATATTGACTCGCAGGCTCATAACGCACAGGTGATATTGTGGAGAAGGCTATCATTCCGCCGGAAAAGAAACCCTACCAGGAAATAGGTGATGATTTACGCGCACAGATTGCGCAGGGGCGCTATCCCATCGGGTCGCGCCTGCCGCCGGAACGCAATATCGCCGAGACCTACGGCGTGAGCCGGACCATCGTCCGCGAAGCGCTGCTGATGCTGGAGCTGCAGGGGACGGTCGACATTCGCCAGGGCTCCGGGGTGTACGTGATGCGCATCCCGCACGAGGACGATAGCGAGGAAGAACAGATGTTGAGCAGCGACGTCGGGCCGTTCGAAATCCTGCAGGCCCGCCAGCTGCTGGAGAGCAATATCGCCGCTTTTGCCGCCAAAATGGCCACCCGCGCCGATATCGATAACCTGAAGCGGATTATCGAGCAGGAACAGCGGGCGATTGCCGCCAACGATACCAGCCAGGATAACGCCCGGCTGTTTCACCTGGTGCTGGCCGGCGCGACGCAAAATCAGATGCTGCTGGCGACGGTTGAGCGCATCTGGCTGCAGATGGACAGCAGCCCGCTGTGGCAGCAGTTCAACGTGCATATCGCCAGCCGGGCGTACCGGCTGAAGTGGCTCGGGGACCGGCAAACGCTGCTCGCCGCCCTGCGCCGACGCGATGTGATGGGGGCCTGGCAGGCAATGTGGCAGCATCTTGAAAATGTCAAAAACAGCCTGCTGGAGCTCTCCGATGAAGACGCGCCGGACTTTGACGGCTATCTCTTTGAATCGGTACCGATTTTTCAGGGAAAGCTGGTATGATTATTCACCCCCTCTACGCTGTGCCGCAGCACGCTTCATGCGTAACGGAGTGGCTCTGGCGAGCGTTTGGCGCTGACGCGCTGCCGTGGGCGTTCTTCGCCAGCATTGTCGAACATAGCCAGACGCCGGGAGCGCTGCCCATTACCTTTGTGGCCGTGGAGGGCGAGAGGCTGCTGGGCACCGTCGGCCTGTGGCGCTGCGATTTAATCAGCCGCCAGGATCTCTATCCGTGGATGGCGGCGCTCTACGTGGCGCCTGAGGCGCGCGGGCAGGGGCTGGCGGGAAAACTACAGCAGCACGTCATCGGATATGCCAGAGCGCAGGGCTATACCGAGCTATTTCTCTACTCCGCCTGCCGCGATTTTTATGAGCGTTTTGGCTGGCAGTATATCGGCGAAGGCCTGGATTATCCGGCCAGCGCCGTCAGTTTATACCGCTACGATTTATCGCTGTCGAGGGGCGCAATCACCGAGTGACGGCGGACCAGCGTGGGGCTGAAAAGGTGGGTAATCTCCGGCGGCGGGCGATGCTCCGCCAGCGCTAACGCCAGCTCCGCGGCCTGCGTCGCCATGGTGACAATCGGATAGCGTACGGTGGTCAGACGCGGGCGCACGTAGCGCGAAATCAGCACGTCATCAAAGCCAATCAGCGAAATCTCACGCGGCACATCAATCCCGTTATCGTTTAATACGCCCATCGCGCCGGCGGCCATCGAGTCGTTATAGCAGGCGACGGCGCTGAAGTTCCTGCCGCGGCCCAGCAGCTCGGTTATCGCCTGTTCTCCGCCGCTCTCATCGGGCTCGGCAAAGGTCACCAGGCGATCGTTGCACGGCAGATCGCTCTCTTTTAACGCTGCCCAGTAGCCCTGCAGCCGGTCTTCAGCATCGGAAATAGCGTGATTAGAGCAGAGATAGCCGATGCGGGTGTGCCCCTGCTGAATCAGGTGGCGGGTCGCGAGCCATGCGCCGTAGCGGTCATCCAGCGCCACGCAGCGCTGCTCGAAGCCGGGCAGGATGCGGTTGATCAGCACCATGCCGGGGATTTGCTGCATCAGCGAGGCCAGTTCGTCATCGGGGATCATTTTGGCGTGGACCACCAGCGCCGCGCAGCGGTGGCGAATCAGCTGTTCAATCGCCTGGCGCTCTTTATGGAGGTTGTGATAGCCGTTACCGATCAGCAAAAAATTGCCGGTATTGTAGGCGACCTGCTCGACGGCTTTCACCATCGCGCCGAAGAAGGGGTCGGAGACATCGCCCACCACCAGGCCGACGGTTTCCGTTGACTGCTGCGCCAGCGCGCGGGCGTTGGCGTTGGGGTGATAATTTAGCGTTTCCATCGCGGCGCCTACCGACTGGCGCGAGGCTTCGCTGGCTTTCGGTGAATTGTTAATAACGCGGGAGACGGTAGCGACGGAGACTCCTGCGAGCCGGGCTACATCCTTAATAGTCGCCATACCAGGCCTTTTTTAGGGTAAGCGTTTACATGGCATTTATGTTACGGGAAAGCGCGGCAGATTCAAGGGTTGGTACTTTTGGGTTAATGCAATTGTGACGCAGATTAGCGTTGCGGGTGAAATAGTTACCCACAGGGGTGCGGAGAATGATTCCGGGAACGGACAATTCACACCTTTGCTTACACTTTGCGATTGGCTGTTGCGAATGTTCGCTGGTTTACCCATTCATTGCATTGATACTCTGGCTATCCCAGAGGTATTGATAGGTGGAGTCAACTTCAGGTTGACCACTTAATTACACCAGCCTGCGCAGATGCGCAGGTTTTTTTTGTCCTGAATTCCGCTCCTCCTGGTGCATTTTCCGTCCCTTCTCATGTAACCTGCTTTGACTGATTAACCGGTCAAACGGAGTTGTTATGCTTTTGGGATTTTTCAGACTACTTTTCAAAGGATTGTACCGGGTCAAGTTAACCGGTGACCCCCAGGCGCTGCACCAGCAAAAGGTGCTGATTACGCCAAACCATGTCTCCTTTATTGACGGCGTACTGCTGGCGCTTTTCCTGCCGGTGCGCCCGGTGTTTGCGGTCTATTCCTCAATCAGCGATCGCTGGTTTATGCGCGCGCTAAAGCCGATTATTGATTTTGTGCCGCTGGACCCGACCAAACCGATGTCGATAAAACATCTGGTCCGCCTGATTGAGCAGGGGCGCCCGGTGGTGATTTTCCCGGAAGGGCGGATCTCGGTGAGCGGTTCGCTGATGAAAATTTACGACGGCGCCGCCTTTGTGGCGGCGAAGTCGCAGGCGACCATCGTGCCGCTGAGAATCGAAGGCGCTGAATTAACCCCCTTTAGCCGCCTGAAGGGGCTGGTCAAGCGCCGCCTGTTCCCACGCATTCAGCTGCATCTGCTGCCGCCGACGCATCTGCCGATGCCCGATGCGCCGCGCGCCCGCGACCGGCGTAAAATTGCCGGTGAAATGCTGCATCAGATCATGATGGAGGCGCGGATGGCGGTGCGCCCGCGCGAAACGCTGTATGAGTCGCTGCTGGCGGCCCAGGACCGCTTCGGCGCGCGCAAACACTGCGTGGAAGATATCAATTTTCAGCCGGACACCTACCGTAAGCTGCTGACCAAAACCCTCTTCGTGGCGCGCATTCTGGAAAAATACAGCACCCAGGGCGAAAAAATCGGCCTGATGCTGCCGAACGCCGGAATAAGCGCGGCGGTGATTTTTGGCGCGATCGCCCGCGGACGAATCCCGGCGATGATGAACTATACCGCCGGGGTCAAAGGCCTGAGCAGCGCCATTACCGCGGCGGAAATCAAAACCATCTTTACCTCCCGCACCTTCCTCGATAAAGGCAAGCTCTGGCACCTGCCGGAGCAGTTGACGCAGGTACGCTGGGTATTTCTCGAAGATTTAAAAGGTGAGGTTACCGCCGCCGATAAGCTGTGGATTTTTGGCCATCTGCTGATGCCGAAGCTGGCTCAGGTTACGCAGCAGCCGGAAGACGCGGCGATGATTCTGTTTACCTCCGGCTCGGAAGGCAATCCGAAAGGGGTCGTGCATAGCCACAAGAGCCTGCTGGCCAACGTCGAGCAGATTAAAACCATTGCCGACTTTACCGCCAACGACCGCTTTATGTCGGCGCTGCCGCTGTTTCACTCCTTTGGCCTGACGGTCGGCCTGCTGACCCCGCTGTTTACCGGCGCGGAGGTCTTTCTCTATCCCAGCCCGCTGCACTACCGCGTGGTGCCGGAGCTGGTATATGACCGCAACTGTACCGTGCTGTTCGGCACCTCCACCTTCCTTGGCAACTACGCCCGTTTTGCGAATCCGTATGATTTTTATCGCCTGCGTTACGTTGTCGCCGGGGCGGAGAAGCTGCAGGAAAGCACAAAGCAGATCTGGCAGGACAAGTTTGGCCTGCGCATTCTTGAAGGCTACGGCGTCACCGAATGCGCGCCGGTGGTATCGATCAATGTGCCGATGGCGGCGAAAGTGGGCACCGTTGGCCGCATTCTGCCGGGGATGGACGCGCGTCTGCTGGCCATGCCCGGTATTGAAGAGGGGGGCCGTTTACAGCTTAAAGGGCCGAACATCATGAACGGCTATCTGCGGGTGGAAAATCCCGGCGTGCTGGAAGCGCCCGCGGCGGAAAATCAGCACGGCGTAGTCGAAGCCGGCTGGTATGACACCGGGGATATCGTCAGCTTTGACGAACAGGGCTATGTGCGGATTCAGGGACGCGCGAAGCGCTTTGCCAAAATCGCCGGTGAGATGGTGTCGCTGGAGATGGTCGAGCAGGTGGCGCTGGCGGTTTCGCCGGACAAAATGCACGCCACGGCGATTAAACAGGATGCCAGCAAAGGCGAGGCGCTGGTGCTGTTTACCACCGATAATGAACTGAATCGTGAAAAACTGCTGCGCTATGCCCGTGAACACGGCGTACCGGAGCTGGCGGTACCGCGCGACATTCGCTGGCTGAAGCAGCTCCCGGTACTGGGCAGCGGCAAGCCGGACTTTGTCACCCTTAAAGGCATGGTTGAACAGGCGGAAGATTCGAATGAGTGAGTCAGTACACACTAACACGTCGCTGTATTCGAAAGGGATGATGGCGGTTATCTGCGCCCAGTTTCTTTCGGCGTTTGGCGATAACGCGCTGTTGTTCGCCACCCTGGCGCTGATGAAGCAGCTGTTCTACCCGGAGTGGAGTCAACCGGTATTACAGATGTTGTTTGTGGGCGCTTACATTCTCTTCGCGCCGTTTGTCGGACAGTTTGCCGATAGCTTTGCCAAAGGACGGGTGATGATGGTGGCGAACGGCCTGAAGCTGATCGGCGCGGGGTGCATCTGCTTTGGCGTGAATCCGTTTATTGGCTATACGCTGGTGGGCATCGGCGCTGCCGCCTATTCTCCGGCTAAATACGGCATTCTCGGCGAGCTGACCACCGGCGATAAGTTAGTGAAAGCGAACGGCCTGATGGAGTCCTCGACCATTGCAGCGATCCTGCTCGGCTCGATGGCGGGCGGTATCCTGGCGGACTGGCATATCATGGCGGCGCTCGGCGTCTGCGCGGTGGTGTACGCCGGCGCGGTGGTTGCCAACCTGTGGATCCCGAAGCTGCCGGCGGCGCGTCCCGGGCAATCATGGCGTTTCAGGCCGATGACCCACAGCTTCTTTAGCGCCTGTACGACGCTATGGCGCAACGGTGAGACCCGCTTTTCGTTAGTCGGCACCAGCCTGTTCTGGGGAGCGGGCGTGACGCTGCGCTTCCTGCTGGTGCTGTGGGTGCCGGCGGCGCTGGGCATTACCAGCAACGCCATGCCGACCTACCTTAACGCGATGGTGGCGGTGGGGATTGTGCTGGGAGCCGGCGCGGCGGCGAAGCTGGTGACGCTGGAAACGGTGTCGCGCTGCATGCCCGCCGGGATATTGATTGGCGTGGCGGTCATCTTTTTCGCCATCCAGCAGGCGCTGCTGCCGGCGTTTGCCCTGCTGCTGCTGCTCGGCGCGTTCGGCGGCTTCTTTATCGTGCCGCTTAACGCCCTGCTGCAGGAGCGAGGGAAACATACGGTCGGCGCGGGCAACGCTATCGCGGTGCAGAACCTCGGCGAAAACGTGGCGATGCTGCTGATGCTGGGCCTCTATTCGCTGGCGGTGAGCATCGGTATTCCTGTCGTCGGCGTAGGGATTGGCTTTGGCGTGGTGTTCGCCCTGGCGATTACTGCCCTGTGGATTTGGGGACGGCGTAAATAATCTCCCGGAGGCGGCGCGTAGCGCCTGTCCGGGCTACAAACCGCACGAACTTGTAGCCCGGACAGATGCGTAGCATCGCCTCCGGGAGCTTTTACGGCCTTACGGTGCCGGGTAGGTATAAACCTGATGCACCGCTTCAATCTCGGCTAAAACCTCTGCGCTCAGCTCCAGATGCAGGCTTTCGACGTTGGTTTTCAGCTGCTCCATGGTGGTCGCGCCCAGCAGGGTGCTGGCGACAAACGGCTGACGACGTACGAAGGCCAGCGCCATCTGCGCCGGGTCAAGGTTGTGCCGCTTCGCGATATCGACATAGGCTGCCACCGCTTTTTGCGTCTGCTCGCCGCTGTAGCGCGTAAAACGGCTGAACAGCGTATTGCGTGCGCCTGCCGGTTTTGCGCCGTTGAGGTATTTCCCGGTCAGCGTGCCGAACGCCAGGCAGGAATAGGCCAGCAGCTCCACGCCTTCATACTGGCTGACTTCCGCCAGGCCCACTTCAAAGCTGCGGTTCACCAGGCTGTACGGGTTCTGGATCGTCACGATGCGCGGCAGGTCGTGCTTGTCCGCCAGATGAAGATAGCGCATCACGCCAAACGCCGTTTCGTTAGAGACCCCGATATAGCGAATCTTGCCGGCGCGCTGGAATTCGGCCAGCGCGTCCAGCGTATCCAGCAGGGTGACGACCGGGGCGGAATCGGCCCAGGTGTAGCCCAGCTTGCCGAAACAGTTGGTCGGGCGCTGCGGCCAGTGTACCTGATAGAGGTCGAGATAATCGGTCTGCAGGCGCTTCAGGCTGTCGTGCAGCGCCTCGCGGATATTTTTACGATCCAGCTTGTGGTCAGGACGAATGCTGCTGTCGTTATTGCGGGCAGGGCCGCTCACTTTAGAGGCGATAATCAGCTTTTCGCGATTACCGCGCTTCGCCAGCCAGTTACCGATGTAGGTTTCCGTCAGGCCCTGGGTTTCCGGGCGCGGCGGGACGGGATACATTTCCGCGACGTCAATCAGGTTAATGCCCTGACTCACCGCGTAATCGAGCTGCTCGTGCGCGTCTGCCTCGCTATTCTGCTCACCAAACGTCATTGTGCCCAGCCCCAGCGTGCTGATTTCAAGAGAACTGTGTGGGATACGGTGATACTGCATAGCCGGCTTCCTTTTTTATCAACAAGGTCAGGCGTTCCCCGACAAAGGAATATAAAAATGGCAGAGGGGGAGAAAAAGGGGAAGTAAAAAAATCAAAAAAGCCGGGCTGACGGAATCCGGCCTGATGAATCCTCGCGGACAGATCAGGTGTATCCCGACTTTTCTCTGAATGCTGAAGAATAAAGAACGCTGCTCAACGGTGCGATAAAACGCTAAATCGCGACCTGACGGCGGGACTTAACGTTTAATAATCTGCGAAACGTCGTCACGATTGATCTGCATTTTATTACCCTGCTGATCTTCGTAGCTGATAAGGCCGGTGTCGTCGTCTATGGCGGGTTTGCCGTCGGTCAGAATCATGCGACCATCTTTGGTTGCCATGACGTAATCGCTGCTGCAACCGGAAACCGAGAACGCCAGTCCTACGGCGGAAATCAATACTGCCCATTTTTTCATCGCTATCACCCCTATTATAGCCGCACCTCGTACCAGTATATTAATAGCCTGATTTGTGAGACATAAAAAGCAGTTAAGTCTTAAAAAAGAATTGCAGCCCGTTTCAGGGCTGCATTTTAGCGGGCTACAGCGGATTTTTTTTATTGCGCAGCAGGTTGAGACTTTCAACCGCAATCGAAAAGAACATCGCGAAATAGATGTAGCCTTTCGGCACGTGCACGTCGAAACTTTCGAGCATCAGCGTAAAGCCGACGAGGATCAAAAACGACAGCGCCAGCATTTTCACCGAAGGATGGCGGTCAACAAAATCGCCTATCGAACGGGCGGCAACCATCATCACCAGCACCGCGATAACCACTGCCGCCATCATAATAAACAGATGATCCGACAGCCCGACGGCGGTGATCACCGAATCGAGGCTGAAAATAATATCCAGCAGCATAATCTGCACGATGGCGCCCATAAATGAATGGACGTTGGTTTTCAGCCCTTCTTCTTCGCCTTCAATGGATTCGTGAATTTCTTTACTCGCCTTCCAGATCAGGAACAGCCCGCCCAGCAGGAGGATCAGATCGCGAAACGAGATCTCCTGGCCTAGCACGGTAAAGAGAGGATTAGTGAGCTTGACGACCCACGCGATTGACGCCAGCAGCGCCAGACGCATGATCATCGCCCCCATCAGCCCAATACGGCGGGCGTGTGCCCGTTGCGCAGTGGGCAGTTTTGCCACCACCAGAGAGAGGAAAATAATATTATCGATCCCGAGCACTATCTCCAGCAGCGTCAGCGTACCAAGCGCCAGCCAGGCGTTAGGATCGGTTACCCATGCAAATAACATCGTTCAAAGTCCTGCAAAATAGAAAGATGCGATTATATGCAACCGCCACGGCAGAACAAAAAATTAATCATCTCCAGGCCGTTATTTCGAGGAGAGAAGGAAATGGCGGGCGAGCAGGGCGGCGGTAAAGTTTTTCTTCAGATAGAAACCGCGCGGTAGGGTGAGGATCGGTTCGCCGCGGGCGCCCACCGCCTCGGTCAGCGCTTTGCTGTTTGCCGCTTTCGGGCGCAGCTGCAGCACTTCGCCGTGGCGGGCGGTGATGCGCTCGACCTGGCCGAGGACGATCAAATCCATCAGCTCTTCCCAATCCATACGCAGCTGGCGATCTTCTTCTTCGCTGGGGCTCCACAGCAGCGGTGCGCCGACGCGGCGTTCGGCCAAAGGAATCGCGCGATCGCCCTCTACCGGTACCCACAGTACCCGCTTGAGCTTATGACGCACGTGGCTGCTCTCCCAGGTGACGCCGCTGTTGCCGGTCAGCGGCGCGACGCAGACGAAGGTGGTTTCCAGCGGGCGACCTGATGAATCGATGGGGATGGTTTTCAGCTCGACGCCGAGGGCGGCGAAATCCTGCTCCGGCTTGCTGCCTGCGCTGGCGCCAAGCCATATCTCCAGCAGGATGCCGATCCAGCCTTTATCACGTTTTAAATCGCGCGGAATCGCAATCCCGGCAAGCTGGGCCAGCTCCCCCAGCGAATAGCCTGCCAGCTGCTGCGCCTGGGCCAGAAGCTGCTCCTGGCTTTGCGGGGGGGATAAGAGCGGCGCGATGGTCGGCATAGCGTAAAACCTCTGGCTAAAAAGTGAGCAGTAATTTCATCCGTTGTGGATAGAGTTTACCTTTTCTTGAGTAAGTATGACAATTTGATGATTCATATGGTTTTTTTTGCGATTTTTTGCCACGGTGAAAATGGTGAAACCGGGTTTTCCAGAACTGGTCACCGACAATGAACAGGATCTTACACCCTGTTATCCACAGAAAAATGGGATAACTGGGGAAAAGCCCCACTACTGTTTCCATTTACAGCCTTGACGTGAGATGAAAATCGAGTTTTTAGACAAAATATGCCCAGAGCACATGCGTAATCTGTGGATAAAACCAACATTGCTCGATCTTTCATCAGTTCCAGGATCTCTTATGTGATGATCGTCACGTTATACTGTGAATTATGAAATTTTAACATGCTAACTTTATGAAAATTAGGTCATTATAATCAGGTGCTATCGCTACGCTGTTCGGATGATTCCGGGTTTTCCCTGGTTAATTCCGTACTTCTTCACAACTCTATCCACAGAAAAAGTGAATAAAATCGTCCGGGTATGGCTTTCGCTGTTTATAACTCCGGGTATTACTGTGAGTTATTCAAATGTTATTCGATCTCATCCCCCTCACAGAGTGGTTTACCGTTTCCAACGAGTGTGAAACAATCATTCACATTGAAGCTTATTTTGAGGTAGTCCGGTGATTGATGACGATGGCTACCGCCCAAATGTCGGTATTGTAATCTGTAATCGCCAGGGCCAGGTTATGTGGGCCAGGCGCTATGGTCAGCACTCGTGGCAGTTCCCGCAAGGGGGCATAAATCCAGGGGAATCAGCAGAGCAGGCGATGTATCGGGAATTGTTCGAAGAAGTTGGGCTAAGCCGTAAAGATGTGCGGATCCTTGCTTCAACCCGTAACTGGTTGCGTTACAAATTGCCTAAACGTTTGGTGCGTTGGGACACAAAGCCGGTATGTATCGGCCAGAAACAGAAGTGGTTTCTCCTGCAATTGATCGGCAGCGATGCGGATGTCAATATGCAAACCAGCAGTACACCTGAGTTTGATGGCTGGCGATGGGTAAGCTACTGGTACCCGGTGCGTCAGGTGGTGTCGTTTAAGCGCGACGTATACCGCAGGGTGATGAAAGAGTTTGCCAGCGTCACCATGGCGCTGGCGGAAAGCACGCCTAAGCCGCAAAGCGCGCCTGCATATCGACGTAAAAGAGGTTAAGCCACGCACATTATGCTCACTCGGTTGCGAGAAATAGTCGAGAAGGTCGCGAGTGCGCCGCGTTTAAACGAGGCGCTGGATATCCTGGTCACCGATATCTGCGCCGCGATGGAGACGGAAGTCTGTTCGGTTTATCTGGCTGACAATGACCGACGCTGTTATTACCTGATGGCGACGCGCGGGTTGAAAAAGCCGCGCGGGCGCATCGTTGCGCTCGCTTTTGACGAAGGCCTCGTGGGCCTGGTTGGCCGCCTGGCCGAACCCATTAACCTCGCCGACGCGCAAAAGCACCCCAGCTTTAAATATATTCCCGCGGTCAAAGAGGGCCGCTTTCGCGCCTTCCTCGGCGTGCCGATTATCCAGCGGCGTCAGCTGCTCGGCGTGCTGGTTGTGCAGCAGCGCGAACTGCGCCAGTTTGACGAAAGCGAAGAGTCCTTCCTGGTCACCCTGGCCACGCAAATCGCCGGCATTCTCTCTCAATCCCAGCTGAACGCGCTGTTTGGTCAATATCGTCAGACCCGCATCCGCGCGCTGCCCGCCTCGTCAGGCGTGGCGATTGCCGAAGGCTGGATGGACGTCAGCCTGCCGCTGATGGAGCAGGTTTATGAAGCCTCGACGCTCGATACCGCTTCCGAGCGCGAGCGGCTGACCGGCGCGCTGGAAGAGGCGGCGAATGAGTTTCGCCGCTACAGCAAACGCTACGCTGCCGGCGCGCAGAAAGAGACGGCGGCCATCTTTGACCTCTATTCGCACCTGCTTTCCGACGCGCGCCTGCGCCGCGAGCTGTTCGCTGAAGTGGATAAAGGCGCGGTGGCCGAATGGGCGGTGAAGAAGATCATCGAGAAATTCGCCGAACAGTTTGCCGCGCTCAGCGACGGCTACCTGAAAGAGCGCGCGGGCGATCTGCGCACGCTGGGCCAGCGGCTGCTTTTCCATCTCGATGACAGTATCCAGGGGCCCAATACCTGGCCGGAGCGCATCGTGCTGGTGGCGGATGAACTGTCGGCCACCACCTTAGCGGAGGTTCCTCAGGATCGTTTAGCCGGCGTGGTGGTGCGCGATGGCGCGGCGAACTCCCACGCCGCGATTATGGTGCGCGCGCTGGGCATTCCGACGGTGATGGGGGCGGATATTCAGCCTTCGCTGCTGCACGGCCATACGCTGATTGTCGACGGCTATCGCGGCGAGCTGCTGGTCGATCCCGAGCCGGTGCTGCTGCAAGAGTATCAGCGCCTGATCAGCGAAGAGAACGAGCTTAGCCGCCTGGCCGAGGACGATCTTGAACGCGCTTCCGAACTGAAAAGCGGCGAGCGGGTAAAAGTCATGCTCAACGCGGGCCTGAGCCCCGAGCATGAAGAAAAACTCGGCAATTTCGTCGACGGTATCGGTCTTTACCGTACCGAAATCCCCTTTATGCTGCAAAGCGGCTTCCCTTCCGAAGAGGAGCAGGTTGCCCAGTATCAGGGCATGCTGCAGATGTTCAACGAGAAATCGGTGACGCTGCGCACGCTGGACATCGGCGCGGATAAACAGCTGCCGTATATGCCGATCAGCGAAGAGAATCCGTGCCTTGGCTGGCGCGGTATTCGGATCACGCTCGATCAGCCGGAGATCTTTCTGGTACAGGTCCGCGCGATGCTGCGGGCCAACGCGGCAACCGGAAACCTCAGCATCCTGCTACCGATGGTCACCAGCCTGGATGAAGTGGATGAGGCTCGTCGCCTGATCGATCGCGCCAGCCGCGAAGTGGAAGAGATGATCGGCTACGCCATTCCCCGCCCGCGTCTTGGCGTGATGCTGGAAGTGCCGTCGATGGTCTTTATGCTGCCGCAGCTGGCGAACCGCGTTGATTTTATCTCCGTTGGCACCAACGATCTGACCCAGTACATTCTGGCGGTGGATCGCAACAACACCCGGGTCGCCAGTATGTATGACAGCCTGCATCCGGGGGTACTGCGGGCGCTGGCGATGATCGCCCGCGACGCCGAGCGTTTTGGTATCGACCTGCGCCTGTGTGGCGAAATGGCGGGCGATCCGATGTGCGTGACGATCCTGATTGGTATGGGCTATCGTCATCTGTCGATGAACGGTCGTTCGGTGGCGAGAGTGAAGTATTTGCTGCGGCGCATCGATATCAATGAAGCCCAGGAGCTTTCCCAGCGTAGCCTGGAAGCGCAGATGACCGCCGAAGTGCGCCATCAGGTCGCGGCTTTTATGGAGCGACGCGGACTCGGCGGCCTGATTCGCGGCGGCCGCTAGCACGGGCTACGGTTCATGAATTTGTTGCCCGGGTAAGGCGTTAGCCGTGATCCGGGACAACGCTGACGAGGTTCGGGCGGCCTGAGGGTTGGGTAGCCCGGACAGGCGCAGCGCGCCGCCTCCGGGAATGCTCAGCCGCGAATTCGCATTCGTATACATATCTTTTACATGTCCGGCGCAGATCGCCCTTCGCGCTTATGCTATCATTCGCAGCCTTTGGAGCGCCCGTTTCTGACGCGCGCGAACGATCCCCGCTGTCCACTTTCGGCGGAATAACAAGTGTTTATGGTGACAGATGAATAGTGGCTACCTGCATTTTCCGGAGTTTGATCCGGTAATTTTTTCCATTGGACCGGTCTCCCTCCACTGGTACGGTCTGATGTACCTGGTTGGGTTTGTTTTTGCGATGTGGTTGGCCACCCGTCGGGCCAATCGTCCGGGCAGCGGTTGGACAAAAAACGAAGTTGAAAACCTGCTGTACGCCGGCTTCCTCGGGGTTTTCCTCGGCGGGCGTCTTGGCTATGTCTTCTTCTACAACCTGCCGGTGTTCCTCGACGATCCGCTCTATCTGTTCCGCGTCTGGGACGGCGGTATGTCCTTCCACGGCGGTCTGATCGGCGTGATTCTGGTGATGATCATTTTCGCCAAACGCACGAAGCGCACCTTCTTCCAGGTTTCCGACTTCATTGCGCCGCTGATTCCGTTTGGCCTCGGCGCCGGGCGTCTGGGCAACTTTATCAACGGTGAACTGTGGGGCCGCGTCGATCCGAACTTCCACTACACCATGATTTTCCCCGGCTCTCGGGCGGAAGATCTGGCGCTGCTGCCGTCGCATCCTGAGTGGCAATCGCTGTTTGATACCTACGGCGCGCTGCCGCGTCATGCTTCGCAGCTCTATGAGCTGGCGCTGGAAGGCGTCGTGCTGTTCCTGATACTGAACCTGTTTATCCGCAAGCCGCGTCCGGCCGGTTCGGTTTCCGGCCTGTTCCTCATTGGCTACGGTCTGTTCCGCATCATCGTGGAGTTCTTCCGTCAGCCCGATGCCCAGTTTACCGGCGGCTGGGTACAGTACATCAGCATGGGGCAGATTCTTTCGATTCCGATGGTGCTTGCGGGTATCATCATGATGGTCTGGGCGTACCGTTGTCGTCCGCAGCAACAAAATTCTTGAGGAACCATGAAACAGTATCTTGATTTGATGCAGAAAGTGCTCGATGAGGGCACGCAAAAAAATGACCGCACCGGTACCGGCACCGTCTCCATCTTCGGTCACCAGATGCGTTTTAACCTGCAGGAAGGATTCCCGTTGGTGACGACCAAGCGCTGTCATTTACGCTCCATCATCCATGAACTGCTGTGGTTCCTGCAGGGTGACACCAACGTGGCGTATCTGCACGAAAACAACGTCACTATCTGGGACGAATGGGCGGATGAAAACGGCGATCTGGGGCCGGTTTACGGCAAGCAGTGGCGCTCCTGGCCCGCGCCGGACGGCCGTCATATCGACCAGATCAGCACGGTGATGGAACAGCTGAAAAACGACCCGGATTCTCGCCGGATTATCGTCTCGGCATGGAACGTCGGCGAGCTGAACAAAATGGCGCTGGCCCCGTGCCACGCGTTCTTCCAGTTCTACGTCGCCGACGGCAAGCTCTCCTGCCAGCTCTATCAGCGCTCGTGCGACGTATTCCTCGGCCTGCCGTTCAATATCGCCAGCTACGCGCTGCTGGTGCATATGGTGGCGCAGCAGTGCGACCTCGAAGTGGGCGATTTTGTCTGGACCGGCGGCGATACGCACCTGTACAGCAACCACATGGAGCAGACGCACCTGCAGCTGAGCCGCGAACCGCGGGCGCTGCCGCAGCTGGTGATCAAACGTAAGCCGGCATCGATTTTCGACTACCGTTTTGAAGACTTCGAAATCGAAGGCTACGACCCGCATCCGGGGATTAAAGCGCCAGTGGCGATTTAACCCGGAAGTGACGACGAAAAACCGGCGCCTGCGCGCCGGTTTTTTTATGCCTCAGCCGAGCCGACGGCCAGCTTTATTCCGCCGACGGAACGCTTTTTTGCGAGCAGATTTCCGGCACTGTTGAAACCCGCTGCAACGCCTTTAATACTCTCCGGCGCGCGCCGCAAACCCGCATTTTACCGTTCGAATAAAGCCTCAATGCTCCGCATACTTGGCCCATGAACAGAGAACATGGCTATACCCTGATTGAAACCCTGCTCACCATGGTCGTGGTCGTCATTCTCGGCGCCAGCGGGCTGTACGGCTGGCAGAGCTGGCAACGGCAGCAGCGCCTGTGGCAAACCGCCTGCCAGGTCCGCGACTACCTGGTGCTGCTACGCGATGACGCCAACTGGCACAACCGCGACAGGGTATTAAGCGTCGGCCAAAGCGCGGAGGGCTGGTGCCTGAGCGCCAGCGGGGCGATGGCCGACTGTCTCCGCAGGGACGCTTTCACGCTGCAACCGCTATGGCCGGAGGTTTCGCTCAGCGCGATGACGCCGGGGCTGGGGTTTTATGGCCTGCGTAATACCGCCTGGGCCGGGCATATCCGCCTGCAAAGCGCGGCGGGCGGCTGGAACATTATCGTTTCTCACTGGGGGCGCATCCGCCTGTGTCGCGGCGAGGAGACGGCATCGTGTCTGTAAAACAGCGCGGCTTTTCCCTGCCGGAAACGCTGATCGCGATGGCCATCAGCTCCGTGCTGCTGCTCGGCAGCGCGCGTTTTCTTCCGGCGCTGCAGTGGGCCGCGCTTCGCCAGACCCGGCAGCAGTCGCTGGAAAATGAGCTCTGGCAGCGAATCTACACCGTCGCGAAGCATCTGCAGCGCGCCGGATACTGCCGCGGCCGCTGTTACGGGCAGGCGCTGTATATCGCAGAGGGCGGTGATTGCCTGCTGGTGAGCTGGGATAGCAACAGCGATGGCGTCTGGAATAGCGCGCCGTCATCGGAATCGGATACCACCGGGTTTCGCCTGCGCGATGGCGCGCTGGAAACCCTGCGCGGCGCAAGCGCCTGCAGCGGCAAAGGCTGGGAGAAAATGACCAACCCGGCGGCGATTCAGGTCACCGCGTTTCAGGTTACGCGCCTGGAGAGGGCGGGCTTCGCACCTGAATTATCGATTACCCTTGCGGCGCACTCGGTCGCCGACCCGCAAATCCGCGCGCGGGCGGAATACGGCGTAACGGGATATAACCTGTGAATCGCCAGCGCGGGCTCTCTTCGCTGCTGATGGTGCTGCTGCTGTTAGCGCTCGGCACGCTATTACTCCAGGGGCTGCACCAGCAGCAGCGTTCGCTGTTAGCGCAGACGGCCAGCGAAACGCGGGCGCTTGGCGATGCCGCTGATGCGCATTCCGCGCTGCAGTGGGGAAAGGGGCTCGTCTGGCCGCTTCAGGAAACGGTTAGCTGCCAGCAGAACGCGGCGCTCGGCTGGCGCGCCTGCCTGCGAGTCTTTAGCGACGCCTCGGTATTGCTGATTGGCGGCAGCGATGGCGGCGGCATACTGCTGTGGCAGTCAGGCGTAATCGAACAAAACCGCGTCCGCTTTTCGCCTCACGGCTGGAGCGATTTTTGCCCGTTAAAGGAGGCAAGCCTATGCCAGATGCCCTGAGGTGGCAGAGAGGGTTTAGCCTGCCCGAAACGCTGCTGGCTTTAGTCTTGCTTATCGCAACCGTGACCGCGCTGGCGGGCTATCAGCGTGGGCTGGCCAACGGCTTTATGCAGCTCAACCAGTACCGTCAACTGTGGCGCGATGCGTGGCGATTCAGTCAGCTTAGCCCACCGGTGATTCCCGCGAATCGCCAGGTATCCCGCATGCAGACATCGGTGCAAAGATGTGTCAGCATCACGGTAACGATCACGATGCCCGCAGCCAGGCGGGCGCAGATGACCCGGCTGCACTGCCCGGTCAGTCAGTAGCCAGGAGCGAATATGTTAAGGGTGTACCACTCAAACCGTCTGGATGTGCTTGAAGCCTTGATGGAGTTTATCGTCGAGCGCCAGCGGCTGGATGACCCTTTTATGCCGGAAATGGTGCTGGTACAGAGTACCGGGATGGCGCAGTGGCTGCAGATGACGCTGGCGCAGCGCTTTGGGATTGCGGCCAACATTGAGTTCCCGCTACCCGCCAGTTTTATCTGGGACATGTTCGTGCGGGTGTTAAAAGATATTCCCGGAGAAAGCGCGTTCAGTAAGCAAAGTATGAGCTGGAAACTCATGACCCTGCTACCGCAGCGGCTGAACGATGAATCCTTTACGCTACTGCGCCACTATCTGCACGACGATAGCGACAAGCGCAAGCTGTTTCAGCTGGCCGCCAGAGTGGCGGATCTCTATGACCAGTATCTGGTTTATCGCCCCGAGTGGCTGATGCGCTGGGAGGCCGACCAGCGCGTTGACGGGCTTGGAGACGCGCAGGAGTGGCAGGCGCCGCTGTGGAAAGCGCTGGTGGAATATACCGCTGAGCTGGGCCAGCCGCTGTGGCATCGCGCCAATTTATACCAACGCTTTATCAGCGCGCTTGAGGCCGCCGAACAGCCGCCCGCCGGGCTACCGTCGCGGGTGTTTATCTGCGGGATTTCGGCGCTGCCGCCGGTATACCTGCAGGCGCTCCAGGCGCTGGGTAAGCATGTCGATGTATATGTTCTCTTCACTAACCCGTGCCGCTACTACTGGGGCGACATTAAAGATCCGGCATTTCTGGCAAAGCTGCTCTCCCGCCAGCGCCGCCACCACCGCGAAACGACGCGAGAGCTGCCCCTGTTTCGCGATACGCAACAGGCTCCGGGGTTATTCAACGATGCCGGGGAACAGGATGTCGGCAATCCGCTGCTGGCCTCCTGGGGCAAGCTGGGGCGCGACTATATCTACCTGCTGGCGGGTCTTGAGCGCTATGAAGAGCTGGACGCCTTTGTCGATATCGCGCCGGATAACCTGCTGCATAATCTTCAGGCGGATATTCTCGAACTGCGTAATGCGGCGGTGGCCGGGCGCAGCGCCGAGGAGTTTGCCAACAGCCGCAGCAAGCGGCTGCTGGCGGCGAACGACCGCAGCCTGTCGATTCATGTCTGCCATAGCCCGCAGCGCGAGGTTGAGGTACTGCATGACCGGCTGCTGGCTATGCTCGAAGAGAATCCCGAGCTCACGCCGCGCGATATTATCGTCATGGTGGCGGATATCGATAGCTACAGCCCCTATATTCAGGCGGTCTTCGGCAGCGCCAGCGGCGAGCGCTGGCTGCCGTGGGCGATATCCGACCGGCGGGCCCGCGAATCGCATCCGGCGCTGCAGGCGTTTATCACCCTGCTTTCGCTGCCCGACAGCCGCTTTGCCAGCGAAGACGTGCTGGCGCTGCTGGATGTGCCGGTGCTGGCCGCGCGCTTTAACATTAACGAAGAGGGGCTACGCTACCTGCGCCAGTGGGTTAACGAATCCGGCGTACGCTGGGGAATGGATGACGACAACGTGCGTGAACTCGATCTCCCGGCTACCGGCCAGCATACCTGGCGCTTTGGCCTGACGCGTATGCTGTTGGGCTACGCCATGGACAGCAGCGAAGGGGAGTGGCGCTCGGTGCTGCCTTATGATGAGTCGAGCGGGCTTATCGCCGAGCTGGTGGGCAACCTGGCATCGCTGCTGATGCAGCTTAATCTCTGGCGCCGCGGGCTGGCCCAGGATCGCCCATTAGCCGAGTGGCTGCCGGTATGCCGCGACCTGCTGAACGACTTCTTCCTTCCGGACAGCGAAACGGAAGCCGCCCTGGCGCTGATAGAACAGCAGTGGCAGGCGGTGATTGACGGCGGCGTCGACGCGCAGTATGGCGAAACGGTACCGCTCTCTTTGCTGCGCGATGAGCTGTCCCAGAGGCTCGATCAGCAGCGCATCAGCCAGCGCTTTCTCGCCGGCCCGGTTAACATTTGTACCCTGATGCCGATGCGTTCGATTCCTTTCAAGGTGGTCTGCCTGCTGGGGATGAACGACGGCGTTTATCCGCGCACCCTGGCGCCGCTGGGCTTCGATTTAATGAGCCAGAAGCCGCAGCGCGGAGACCGTAGCCGTCGCGACGACGACCGCTATCTGTTCCTTGAAGCCCTGATGTCGGCCGAGCAGAAGCTCTATATCAGCTATATCGGCCGTTCCATTCAGGACAATAGCGAGCGCTATCCCTCCGTTCTGGTTCAGGAGCTGGCGGACTACATCGGCCAGAGCCACTGTCTGGAAGGGGACGAAGAGCTGGACTGCGATGCCAGCGAACGGCGGGTCAAAGAGCACATCACGCATCTGCATACCCGCATGCCTTTCGATGCCGCCAATTTTCTGGCTAATGAAGATCAAAGCTATGCCCGGGAATGGCTGGCGGCCGCCAGCCAGCAGGGGGAAGCGCACGGCGCGTTCATCCAGCCGCTACCGGTACCGGACATCGATCACTTACCGTTCGAACAGCTGCTGCGCTTCTGGCAGCATCCTGTTCGCGCGTTCTTTCAGCAGCGGCTGCGGGTGAATTTCCGCTCGGAGGAGAGCGAGATCCCCGACGATGAACCTTTTACCCTCGAAGGGCTGAGCCGCTATCAGCTGAACCAGCAGCTGCTCAATACGCTGATTGAGCAGCAGGACGCCTCGGCAATGTATCGCCGCTTCCGTGCCGCCGGGGAGCTACCCTATGGCGCGTTCGGCGAACTGGCCTGGGAGACCCAGCGTCAGGAGATGCAAAATCTGGCCGAACGGGTGATCGCCTGCCGCCAGCCGGGGCAGAGCATGGAAATCGATCTGCAATGCAGCGGAGTCAACATCACCGGCTGGCTGCAGCAGGTACAATCCGACGGTTTGCTGCGCTGGCGGCCTTCGCTATTAAGCGTGGCGCAGGGGATGCAACTTTGGCTGGAGCATCTTGTCTATTGTGCTAGCGGCGGTACCGGCGAAAGTCGGCTCTTTGTGCGCAAAGAGGGCGAGTGGCGTTTTCCACCGCTGGCGCAGGAGCAGGCCCAGGGCTACCTCAACGATCTGGTTGACGGTTACCTGCAGGGAATGTCCAAACCGCTGCTGCTGCTGCCGGAAAGCGGCGGCGCATGGCTAAAAGTCTGTTATGACGCCGAAAAGGATGTCATGTTAATGGACGAAGAGACGCAGCAAAAAGCGCGCAGTAAATTTCTTCAGGCTTATGAAGGGAACATGGTGGTCAGCGGCGAAGGTGCCGACGTCTGGTATCAGCGCCTGTGGCGCACGCTGGAAGCGGAATACTATGAAGAGATCCTGACGCAAACGCAGCGTTATTTGCTACCGGTGTTTCGTTTCCATCAGTCCGAATAACATTGTAATAGTATAAAAATTGCGCACTGGATGGCAGTTCATTTATGATGCGCAACGAATCACGGACTGATGTTTATAAAGGCTGCCAATTATGCAGCGCCAGGTTTGTTAATGATGAGGTCCGTGAATGCCCCGCAGTTTATGGTTCAAGGTTATTGTTTTACTGGCCGCCTTTTGGGCGCCGTTAAGTCAGGCAGACACCGGATGGCAACCGATCCAGGAAACCATCCGTAAAAGCGAAAAAGATACCCGTCAATATCAGGCGATCCGCCTCGATAACGGCATGGTAGTGCTGCTGGTTTCCGATCCCCAGGCGGTAAAATCGCTGTCGGCGCTGGTCGTTCCCGTGGGATCGCTGCAGGATCCTGCCGAGCATCAGGGGCTGGCCCACTTCCTGGAGCATATGACGCTGATGGGCTCGAAAAAGTATCCCCAGCCTGACAGCCTCGCCGAGTATCTCAAAATGCACGGCGGCAGCCACAATGCCAGCACCGCCCCGTATCGCACCGCCTTCTATCTTGAAGTGGAAAACGATGCCCTGGACGGCGCGGTCGATCGCCTGGCCGACGCCATCGCCGCGCCGCTGCTGGATAAAAAATATGCCGACCGCGAGCGTAATGCGGTTAACGCCGAGCTCACGATGGCGCGTACCCGGGACGGGATGCGAATGGCGCAGGTTAGCGCGGAAACCATTAACCCGGCGCACCCCGGCTCGCAGTTTTCCGGCGGTAACCTTGAAACGCTGAGCGACAAGCCCGGCAAACCGGTGCTTGATGCCCTGCACGCCTTTCGCGATAGCTGGTATTCCGCCAACCTGATGAAAGCGGTGATCTACAGCAACAAGCCTCTGCCGGAGCTGGCGAGCATCGCGGCGGCCACCTACGGTCGCGTGCCGAACCACGATATCAGCAAACCGGAGATTACCGTCCCGGTGGTGACCGATGCGCAAAAGGGCATCATCATTCACTACGTTCCGGCGATGCCGCGTAAAGTGCTGCGCGTGGAGTTCCGCATTGATAATAATAGCGACAAGTTCCGCAGCAAAACCGACGAGCTGGTGACCTATATGATCGGTAATCGCAGTCCCGGCACGCTCTCAGACTGGCTGCAAAAGCAGGGGCTGGTTGAAGGGATTCGCGCGGACTCCGACCCGGTGGTGAACGGCAACAGCGGGGTGCTGGCTATATCCGCGACCCTGACGGACAAAGGTCTGGCGCACCGCGATGAAGTTACCGCGGCCATCTTCAGCTACCTCAATCTTCTGCGCAGCCAGGGAATCGATAAGCGCTATTTTGATGAGCTGGCCCACGTGCTGGCGCTCGACTTCCGCTACCCGTCCATCAACCGCAATATGGATTACGTCGAATGGCTGGCGGACACCATGATCCGCGTGCCGGTCGAGCATACGCTGGACGTTGTCAACATTGCCGATCGCTACGATCCGCAGGCGATCGAAGACCGCCTGGCGATGATGACGCCGCAAAACGCCCGCATCTGGTACATCAGCCCGAAAGAGCCGCATAACAAGACCGCCTACTTCGTCAATGCGCCCTATCAGGTGGATAAGATCAGCGAGCAGACCTTTGCCGACTGGCAGCAGAAGTCCAGCGCCATCGACCTCAAGCTGCCGGTGCTGAACCCCTATATTCCGGATGATTTCAGCTTAATCAAAAGCGACAAGGCTTACCCGCATCCGCAGCTGATTGTAGATGAACCGACGCTGCGGGTGATTTACGCGCCGAGCCAGTACTTCGCCAGCGAACCGAAAGCGGATATTTCGCTGGTTCTGCGTAACCCGCAGGCAATGGACAGCGCCCGCCGGCAGGTGATGTTTGCGCTCAATGATTATCTGGCGGGCATTGCGCTCGACCAGCTCAGCAACCAGGCGGCGGTCGGGGGGATAAGCTTCTCTACCGGCGCGAATAACGGCCTGATGGTTAACGCCAACGGCTATACGCAGCATCTACCTGAGCTGTTTAACGCCCTGCTCGACGGTTACTTCAGCTATACGCCAACCGAAGAGCAGCTGGAGCAGGCTAAATCCTGGTACGCCCAGATGATGGATTCGGCGGATAAAGGCAAAGCCTACGATCAGGCGATCATGCCGATTCAGATGGTTTCTCAGGTGCCGTACTTCCAGCGCGAAGAGCGTCGGGCGCTGCTGCCATCGATCACCCTGAAAGAGGTGCTGGAATACCGCGATAATCTCAAGGCGAAAGGGCGACCGGAGCTGATGGTCATCGGTAATCTTACCGCCGATCAATCCACCGCCATGGCGCGGCAGATTCAAAAACAGCTGGGCGCCGACGGCAACGAGTGGTGCCGTAACAAAGACGTTCTGGTCGATCGTAAACAGCTGGCGATTTTTGAAAAAGCGGGCAACAGTACCGATTCCGCGCTGGCCGCCGTCTTCGCGCCGCCGAACGTGGACGAGTACGCCAGCTCTGCCGCCAGCTCGCTCCTCGGGCAAATCGTACAGCCGTGGTTCTATAACCAGCTACGTACGGAAGAGCAGCTGGGCTACGCGGTCTTCGCCTTCTCGATGAACGTTGGCCGCCAGTGGGGGATGGGCTTCCTGCTGCAAAGCAGCGATAAGCAGCCGGCTTACCTCTGGCAGCGTTTCCAGGCCTTCTTCCCCACGGCGGAAGCCAAACTGCGGGCAATGAAGCCGGAAGAGTTTGCGCAGATTCAGCAGGCGGTGATCGGTCAGATGTTGGAAGCGCCGCAAACGCTGGGCGATGAAGCGTCGAAGCTGAGCAAAGATTTCGATCGCGGTAATATGCGCTTCGATTCACGTGATAAAGTAGTGGCTCAGATTAAACTGCTGACGCCGCAAAAGCTTGCCGACTTCTTCCATCAGACGGTGGTGGATCCGCAGGGCATGGCAATTCTCTCCCAGGTTTCCGGTAGCCAGAATGGCAAGGCGGAATACGCGCATCCGCAGGATGGCAAAGTCTGGGAGAACGTCAGCGCATTGCAGAAATCCTTACCCCTGATGCGAGAGAATGAATGACCGACACCGCCGAGTCTCTTGACCCCCTGCGCTTGCCCCTGACGGGCGAGCGCCTGATAGAAGCCTCTGCGGGCACAGGAAAAACCTTTACCATTGCCGCCCTCTATCTGCGGCTGCTGCTGGGGCTGGGCGGGGAATCCGCCTTTCCCCGCCGGGTCAGCGTGGAAGAGCTGCTGGTAGTGACCTTTACCGAAGCGGCGACCGAAGAGCTGCGCGGGCGTATTCGCAGCAATATCCACGAGCTGCGTATCGCCTGCCTGCGCGAAAGTGCCGACAATCCTCTCTACGCCGGGCTGCTGGCGGAAATCGCCGATAAAACCCAGGCGGCGCAAACGCTGCTGCTGGCCGAACGGCAGATGGACGAAGCGGCGGTATTTACCATTCACGGCTTCTGCCAGCGGATGCTGAGCCTTAACGCCTTTGAGTCCGGCATGCTGTTCGAACAGCAGCTGATTGAAGATGAATCCCGCCTGCGCTATCAGGCCTGCGCCGACTTCTGGCGTCGCCACTGTTACCCGCTGCCGCGTGACATCGCGGCGGTTATCCACGAAGCGTGGAAAGGGCCGCGCGATCTGCTGAAATCCATCGACCGCTGGCTACAGGGAGAGGCGCCGCAGCTCAAATCGCCGCCGCCGGCTGACGAAACGCTGGCCGAACGCCATCAGCAAATTATCGAACGCATCAACGCGCTGAAGCAGCAGTGGCTGGCACAGGTGGGCGAGGTTGAGGCGGTGCTGGAAAACTCGGGCCTCGACCGGCGCAAGTTTAATCGCGGCAATCAGGGGAAATGGCTGGAGAAAGTGACCGCCTGGGCCCAGGAAGAGACCCTCAGCTACCAGCTTCCGGATGCGCTGGAGAAGTTCTCCCAGGCCTTCTTGCTTGAGCGCACCAAAGCGGACGGCGCGCCGCCGGTACACCCGCTGTTCAGCGCGGTAGAAGCGCTGCTGGCGACACCGTTAACCTTGACCGATCTGGTGATTGCCAGGGCGATGGTTGAAATCCGCGAAGCGGTCGCGCGGGAGAAACGCCGCCGCGGCGAGCTGGGCTTTGACGATATGCTTAGCCGCCTGGATGACGCCCTGCGCGGGGAGAGCGGCGAAGCGCTGGCCAGCGCGATTCGCCAGCGCTTTCCGGTGGCGATGATCGACGAATTTCAGGATACCGACCCGCAGCAGTACCGCATCTTTCGCCGCATCTGGCGGCGCCAGGCAGACACCGCGCTGCTGCTGATTGGTGACCCCAAACAGGCCATTTACGCCTTCCGCGGCGCGGATATCTTTACCTACATGAAAGCGCGTGGGGACGTCACCGCCCACTATACGCTCGATACCAACTGGCGCTCCGCGCCGGGGATGGTTGATAGCGTCAATCGCCTGTTTAGCCTCAGTGATAACCCCTTTATGTTCCGCGAAATCCCGTTTATGCCGGTGAAGTCGGCCGATAAAAACCAGGGGCTGCGCTTTACCGTCGATGATGCTGCGGTACCGGCGATGAATATCTGGCTGATGTCGGGCGAGGCCGTCGGGGCGGGGGATTACCAGGCGTTTATGGCCCAGCTGTGCGCGGCGCAAATTCGCGACTGGCTCAGCGCGGGCCAGCAGGGCAAGGCGCTGCTGTGGCGCGGTGAAAAAGCTGAACCCGTGCGGGCTTCGGACATCACGGTGCTGGTGCGCAATCGTCAGGAGGCGTCGTTAATTCGCGATGCCCTTCAGCTGCTGTCGATTCCCTCCGTCTATCTCTCCAACCGCGATAGCGTGTTTGAAACCCCCGAGGCGCAGGAGCTGCTGTGGGTGCTGCAGGCGGTGCTGGCCCCCGAGCGGGAAAATACCCTGCGCAGCGCGCTGGCAACCGCAATGTTCGGCCTCAACGCGCAGGACATTGAAAACCTCAACCAGAGCGAACGGGCCTGGGATGAGCTGGTAGAAGAGTTTAGCGGCTACCGGCAAGTCTGGCGGCAGCGCGGCGTGATGCCGATGCTGCGCGCGCTGATGACCGCGCGGCGCATTGCCGAAAACCTGCTGGCGACCAGCGGCGGCGAGCGGCGCCTGACCGATATCCTGCATATCAGCGAGCTGCTACAGGAGGCGGCGAACCTGCTGGAGAGCGAACATGCGCTGGTGCGCTGGCTGGCGCAGCATATCGCCGAGCCGGATAGCAACGCCTCCAGCCAGCAGATGCGCCTGGAGAGCGATAAGCACCTGGTGCAGATCGTCACCATCCATAAATCGAAAGGGCTGGAGTATCCGCTGGTCTGGCTGCCGTTTATTGCGCGTTTCCGTAAACAGGATCAGGCGTTTTATCACGACAGAACCTCCTTTGCCGCCGTTCTCGACCTGGGGCAGGCTGAGGGCAGCATGGAGCTGGCGGAGGCCGAACGCCTGGCCGAAGATCTGCGCCTGCTTTACGTCGCGCTGACCCGTGCGGTCTGGCACTGCAGCCTTGGCGTTGCGCCGCTCAGCACCCGGCGCAGCGACAAGCCCGGCGCCAGCGATTTTCACCACAGCGCGCTGGGCCGCCTGCTGCAGGGCGGGGAAGCGATGGATGCCGCAGGGCTGATGGCCCGCCTGCAGGCGTTCTGCAGCGGGGAGATCGCCCTGCGGCTCCCGGATACGGCTGCGCCAACTCCGTGGCAAGCTCCGCAGGCGGCGCTACCGCCGCTTTCAGCCCGTTTGCTCGCGCGTTCGGTGACCGATGACTGGCGGGTCACCAGCTACTCCGGCCTGCAGCAGAATGGACACAGCGCGGCGCAGGATCTTCTGCCGCGTCTGGATGTCGATGCCGCCGGCGTCGGTGAGGTCGCGGAAGAGCCGCAGCTTACGCCGCACCAGTTCCCCCGCGGCGCGTCGCCGGGGACGTTTCTCCACAGTTTGTTCGAAGATCTCGATTTTACCCAGCCGGTTCCCGCCGACTGGATGGCGGCCAGGCTCCAGCTGAGCGGCTTCGAGGAAAAGTGGACCCCGGTACTGACCGCATGGCTCGACGGCGTGCTGCGTACCCCTCTGCCCGGCGCGGGGATTGCCCTTAATCAGCTGAGCGAAGGCGATAAACAGGTGGAGATGGCGTTTTATCTGCCCATCGAACAGCCGCTGGATCCCCTGCGTCTGGATGCGCTGATTCGTCAGTACGATCCGCTCTCCGTGGATACCCCAACGCTCGATTTCCGCCAGGTGCGGGGGATGCTGAAAGGCTTTATCGACCTGGTGTTTCGCCACAACGGCCGCTATTACCTGCTGGATTACAAATCCAACTGGCTGGGGGAAAATCGCGAGGCCTATACCCAGGACGCGATGCGGCAGGCAATGCGTTCGCACCGTTACGATTTGCAGTACCAGCTCTATAGCCTGGCGCTGCACCGATATTTACGCCACCGCATTGCCGATTATGATTACGAACGCCACTTCGGCGGCGTTATTTATCTCTTTTTACGCGGCATGGACGGGCAGGACGGCGGGCAGGGTATCTTCACCACCCGGCCGGCGCTGCCGCTGATTAACGGCCTCGATGCGCTGTTTGCCGGGGAAACCCAGGAGGTTGTGCTATGACCATGGATGAACTGTTACTGCAGGCGGTTGAACAGCGCCTGCTGCGCCCGCTGGACGTCCAGTTTGCGCTCATGGTGGCGCAGGAGGCGCATCCGGCGGTGAAGCTCACCGCCGCCATTCTCAGCCGCGATGCCGGTGAAGGCCACGTCTGCCTGCCGATTTCGCGTCTCGCCGAGGATGAGCTGCTGAGCGCAAAAGCGGCAGGCCTGAGTGAGCAGATCCTTGAGCTGACCGGCGCCCCGGACGGCTGGCTGCCGCTGCTTAACGATGCTGAGGCGGTCAGCGGCGGTGAGCGCCCGACGCCGATGATCCTCTGCGGCGAACGGCTTTACCTCAACCGCATGTGGCGCAACGAATTAACCGTCGCGCGCTTTTTCAATGAGGCCAATCAGGTGCTGGAGGTGGATGAAGCCCGGCTGGCTTCGACGCTCGACGCGCTGTTTCCGCCCGCTGAGGAAACGGACTGGCAAAAAGTGGCGGCTGCGGTCGCCCTGACCCGACGGATTTCGGTGATTTCCGGCGGTCCGGGCACCGGTAAAACCACGACCGTCGCTAAACTGCTGGCCGCGCTGATCCAGACGTTCTCCAACCCGCGCTGCCGTATTCGCCTGGCGGCGCCGACCGGTAAAGCCGCGGCGCGCCTGACCGAGTCCCTCGGCGCGGCGCTGCGCCGCCTCCCTCTCAGCGACCAACAAAAGGCGCTGGTGCCCACCGAAGCCAGCACCCTCCATCGCCTGCTGGGCGCGCAGCCCGGCAGCCAGCGGATGCGCTATCACGCCGGCAACCCGCTGCATCTTGACGTGCTGGTGGTGGATGAAGCCTCAATGATTGACCTGCCGATGATGTCGCGCCTGATCGACGCGCTGCCTGAGCACGGAAGGGTGATTTTCCTTGGCGACCGCGATCAGCTGGCGTCGGTAGAGGCCGGAGCGGTGCTGGGGGATATTTGCGCCTGGGTTAATGCAGGCTATACCCCGGCGCGGGCGGCGCAGCTCGCCCGGTTGACCGGCCAGCCGGTGCCGGCGGGCGAGGGCAACGTTGCCGGTGCGCTGCGCGACAGCCTGTGCCTGCTGCAAAAAAGCTACCGTTTTGGTCGCCATTCCGGTATCGGCCATCTGGCGTGGGCGGTGAACAGCGGCGAGCGCAGCGCGGTACGCGCAACGCTGCGTCAGTCGTTCGACGATATCGCCCTGTATCCGCTGAGCGCCACCGAAGAGTATGAAGCGATGCTGAATCAGGCGCAGGCGGGCTACGGCCGCTTCCTGCAGCTGCTGCGCGCGCGGGCTGAGCCCGAAGAGATGATCGCCGCCTTTGGCGAATTCCAGCTGCTGTGCGCGCTGCGCGAGGGGCCGTATGGGGTCAGCGGCGTGAACGAACAGCTGGAGCAGATGCTGAACCGCAAGCGGGCGATCGCGTTACCGCGGCATTCGCGCTGGTATGAAGGACGGCCGGTGATGATCTCCCGCAACGACAGCGCGCTGGGACTGTTTAACGGCGATATCGGCATCGCGCTGGAAAGAGGCGATGGCCTGCGCGTCTGGTTCCCGATGCCCGATGGCAGCATCAAGTCGGTACAGCCAAGTCGTCTGCCGGAGCACGATACCGCCTGGGCGATGACGGTGCATAAATCGCAGGGATCGGAGTTCGATCACGCGGCGCTGATCCTGCCTTCGCGCAGCGTGCCGCTGGTAACCCGCGAGCTGGTTTATACCGCCATTACGCGTGCGAAACGGCAGCTGTCGATCTATGCCGATGAGCAGGTGCTGACTCAGGCGGTGGCTGCGCGTACCGAACGACGCAGCGGCCTGACGGATATCTTTTCCGCCCAGTGAGGTTTTCCCCGGTCGGCCGCGCGCTTTCCGGGGAGAAGGGATCAGGCCAGGTCTGCCATCAGCACCTTGGAGCGGCGCTGATAGTTGTACATCTCTTTTTTGCTCTCCGGCAGCAGGTCGACGTCGACCGGCGTAAATCCGCGCTCCTGGAACCAGTGAATGCTGCGGGTCGTAAGAACAAACAGCTTGCTGAGGCCCATTTGCTTCGCCTGCGCGGCAATGCGTTCGAGCAGCACTTCGCCGCGCGATGAGCTGCGGTAATCCGGATGCACCGCCACGCAGGCCATTTCGCCGATCTTCTCTTCCGGGAAAGGATAGAGCGCGGCGCAGGCGATGGTGGTGTTGTCGCGCTGAATAATGGTGAATTTATCGATTTCCATCTCCAGCTGTTCGCGCGAACGCCTGACCAGAATGCCCTGCTGCTCCAGCGGGCTAATCAGCTCGAGGATGCCGCCGATATCGTTAATGGTGGCTCGGCGGATCTGCTCGGCGCTCTCCATCACTATCTGGGTACCGATACCGTCGCGTGAGAACAGCTCCTGCAGCAGGGTGCCGTTTTCCTGATAGCTGATCAGGTGGCAGCGGCGCACGCCGCTGCGGCAGGCTTTTACCGCGCCGCGCAGAAAGCGCACGGTGCCGGAGCTGTAGTCTTCGTCCGCTTCCATCTCTTCCACCCGCGCCTGGGCTTCGTTGGGGAACAGCTCAGGGACGATCTCGCCATCCTGATTGTGAACCCCCTGCGATGAGCAGAAGCCGATCATCTTTTCGGCCTTCAGCTTAATCGCCAGCTGGGTCGCAATCTCTTCGGAGGTCAGGTTAAAACTTTCGCCGGTGACCGACACCGCAACCGGGCCCATCAGCACGATTGCGCCGTTATCCAGCTGGCGGTGAATGGCTTCTTCATCGATGCGCCGGATGCGCCCGCTGTGACAGTAATCCACGCCGTCATCCACGCCTAACGGCTGCGCGATAATGAAGTTGCCGCTGACCACGTTGATATGGGCGCCCTGCAGCGGCGTGTTGTTGAGGCTCATCGACAGGCGAGCGGTAATTTCCAGCTGCAGCATGCCCGCCGCCTGCTTAACCAGCTCGAGCGTTTTGGCGTCAGTCACTCGGGTTTGTTTGTGATAAACCGGCTCGTGACGATGCTCCGCCAGGTTGGCATCGATCTGCGGGCGGGCGCCATAGACCACCACCAGACGAATTCCCAGGCTGTGAAGCAGGCCAATGTCATTGACTATACTAGAGAAATTATCATGCTCGATGGCTTCCCCGCCCAGCATGATGACAAACGTTTTACCCCGATGGGCATTAATATAGGGGACAGAATGGCGGAATCCCTCTACCAGTTCGGTGCGACGTTCCTTCACCATGACACAACCTCAATGCATGATTATTCGTAATTACTGTATTTTTATTCTGTTTCGCCGGCAAACGCAAGCCCCAATTTTGGGCGGAGCCGGGAAAACAGTGTGAGCCAAATCAGGGTGTCAAAGATTGTTTACCCTTTTATAGATGACAGGTTATGCGCCTTTCGTTAAAGTTTCCGGTCAATCTGTTTGTTTTAAATACGAATGATTTCTTACTGCTTGGGAGTGGCATGTCGGGATACAAGTCAGGATTAAGCCGCCGCCGATTTTTACAGGGGGCGGGCGCCATGTGGTTAATGAGTGTGAGTCCGGTTGGGTTGGCTGCCGCGGCGCAGGTGGTTGCCGTACGCGTCTGGCCATCGTCGACCTACACGCGCGTCACCGTGGAGTCCAACCATATCCTGAAATATCGGCAGTTTGCGCTCAGTAATCCTGAACGTGTGGTGGTGGATCTGGAAGGGGTTAATCTCAACTCCGTACTGAAAGGTATGGGGAGTCAGATTCGCGGTGACGATCCCTATATTCAATCCGCTCGGGTGGGGCAGTTCGATCCGCAAACCGTGCGCATGGTGTTTGAGCTGAAACAGAACGTGAAACCGCAGCTGTTTGCGCTGGCTCCGGTCGCCGGGTTTAAAGAGCGTCTGGTCATGGACCTCTATCCCGCTAACGCCACCGACGTGCAGGATCCGCTGCTGGCGCTGCTCGAAGATTACAACAAAGGCGATCTTCAGCGGCAGGTTCCGCCTGCGGAGAGCGGGCCTAAACCGGGTAAAGCCGGGCGCGATCGGCCCATTGTTATCATGCTCGATCCCGGCCACGGCGGCGAAGACTCCGGCGCGGTGGGAAAATACCGCACCCGCGAGAAAGACGTGGTGCTGCAGATTGCCCGACGGCTGCGCGCGCTGATCGAGAAAGAGGGCAATATGAAGGTCTATATGACCCGCAACGAGGATGTCTTTATCCCGCTGAAGGTCCGCGTCGCCAAAGCGCAGAAGCAGCGCGCCGACCTGTTTGTCTCTATTCACGCCGACGCGTTTACCAGCCGCCAGCCCAGCGGATCGTCGGTGTTTGCCCTGTCAACCAAAGGGGCCACCAGTACCGCGGCTAAATATCTGGCGCAGACCCAGAACGCCTCGGACCTGATCGGCGGCGTCAGCAAAAGCGGCGATCGCTACGTCGACCACACGATGTTCGACATGGTGCAGTCGCTGACCATCGCCGACAGCCTGAAGTTCGGCAAGGCGGTGCTGGAAAAGATGGGCAACATTAATAACCTGCACAAGAACCGGGTTGAGCAGGCGGGCTTCGCGGTGCTGAAGGCGCCGGATATTCCATCGATTCTGGTGGAAACCGCGTTTATCAGTAACGTCGAAGAAGAGCGTAAATTGAAAACGGCGAAATTCCAGCAGGAAGTTGCAGAGTCGATTCTGGCAGGGATTAAAGCCTACTTCGCCGACGGCGCGACGCTGGCAAGGCGAGGGTAACGCAACAGGAAAGGTAAATGGCTCTATTAAAGAGCGCGCACGGCGGCAATATCCGCGAGGCCGCCGCGCTTATGGGCATCTCTGCGGCGCAGCTGCTGGATTTTAGCGCCAATATTAATCCGCGGGGGATGCCGGAAAGTTTAAAGCGCGCCATCCTCGACAATATGGCCTGCGCCGAACGCTACCCTGACGTTGAGTATCAGCAGCTGCACCTTGCGCTGGCGGAACACCATCAGATCCCTGCCTCGTGGATCCTCGCCGGAAACGGCGAAACCGAAGCGATCTTTACGCTGGTTCAGGGGCTGAAGCCGCGCCAGGCGATGATCGTCACCCCGGGCTTTGCCGAATACCGCCGGGCGCTGCAGTCGGTGGACTGCGCGGTGCGGGAATTTCTGCTGCGCGAGGCGGATGGCTGGCAGCTCACCGGGGCGATTCTTGATGCTCTGACGCCGGATCTGGACTGCTTATTTCTCTGCACGCCGAACAATCCTACCGGCCTGCTGCCCGAGCGCCGTCTGCTGGAGATGATTGCTGAACGCTGTCGGTCGCTGGGCATTGCCCTGATTCTCGATGAAGCGTTTATCGATTTTATCCCCGACGAGCCGGGATTTATTCCGCTGCTGGGCCACAACCCGCACGTGTGGGTACTGCGTTCGCTGACCAAGTTTTATGCTATTCCCGGCCTGCGTCTGGGGTATCTGGCCAATGGCGATGCGCGGGCGGTGGCGAGAATGCGCGAGCGCCAGATGCCGTGGTCGATAAACGCGTTTGCCGCCCTGGCGGGGGAAATCATTCTCCAGGATAGCGCCTACCAGCAGCAAACCTGGCAGTGGCTGGCGGAGGAGGGGCAGCGCTTTTACCATCAGCTGCGCCATATTCCCGGCCTGACGGTCTATCCCGGGCGGGCAAACTATCTGTTTCTGCGCTGCGACGTGGCGGATCTGGATCTGCAATACGCGATGCTGCAGCAGCACATCCTTATCCGCAGCTGCGCCAACTACCCGGGGCTCGACGGGCGCTACTTCCGCGTCGCGATCCGCAGCCAGCAGGAAAATACCCGGCTGCTGACGGCCTTCAGGCGGGTATTTAACGAGTAGATGTCTGCCGCCATTGTTCTTCTGCGGTTTTTCCCGGTGGCGCTGCGCTGACCGGGCTACGGGTTTACAGCCATCTGCGGACCGGTAGCCCGCCTCCGGGGAAGGTGCACAGCATGAGGTTTTGTTGCGGTCTTCTCCCCGGCTCGCGCTGCGCTTAGCCGGGCTACGGGTTCATAGCCGTCTGCGGACCGGTAGCCCGCCTCCGGGGAAGGTGCACAGCATGAGGTTTTGTTGCGGTCTTCTCCCCGGCT
>NZ_JBEAID010000073.1:0-69523 GCF_040064585.1 Klebsiella sp. CN_Kp113
AACCGCCGACCCCCTCCTTGTAAGGGAGGTGCTCTCCCAGCTGAGCTAATCACCCCCGCTGTGTGGAGTCGCATTATAGGGAGAGTTGAAAATGAGTCAACGCCTTTTCTAAATAATTTGTTTGTTCGTCGTAAAATTAAACAAAACGATCGCAATGTCATCCGTGGCGCATGATTTATAAACAAAAAGGGGAAAGCGTGACGTTGAAACGGTAACAACATTGAGGAATCAGCCCACGGTGTTAGAATATTCCTCCATAAAATCCAACGAACACTGCCGCGTGTCGGCACCTTTATCAAACGTAAGGCCACTTCATGAAAATCAAAACTCGCTTCGCGCCCAGCCCGACAGGCTATCTGCACGTTGGCGGCGCGCGTACTGCTCTCTATTCCTGGCTTTTTGCACGTAATCACGGCGGTGAGTTTGTGCTGCGTATTGAAGATACCGATCTTGAGCGCTCCACGCCGGAGGCCATTGAAGCCATTATGGATGGTATGAACTGGCTGAGCCTGGAATGGGACGAGGGTCCGTACTTCCAGACCAAGCGTTTTGATCGCTACAACGCCGTTATTGATGAAATGCTGACAGCGGGCACGGCCTATAAATGCTATTGCTCTAAAGAGCGTCTGGAAGCGCTGCGTGAAGAGCAAATGGCAAAAGGCGAGAAGCCCCGCTACGACGGTCGCTGCCGCCATGGCCACGAACATCATGCTGATGACGAACCTTGCGTCGTCCGTTTTGCCAACCCGGAAGAGGGTTCCGTTGTTTTTGACGACCAGATCCGCGGTCCGATCGAATTCAGCAACCAGGAGCTGGACGATCTGATTATCCGCCGTACCGATGGTTCTCCAACCTACAACTTCTGCGTCGTGGTTGACGACTGGGATATGGAAATCACCCACGTTATTCGCGGCGAAGACCATATCAACAATACCCCGCGCCAGATTAACATCCTGAAAGCGCTGAATGCGCCGGTGCCGGTTTACGCCCACGTCTCGATGATTAACGGCGACGATGGTAAGAAACTGTCCAAGCGCCACGGTGCGGTCAGCGTTATGCAGTATCGCGACGACGGCTATCTGCCGGAAGCGCTGCTGAACTATCTGGTGCGTCTGGGATGGTCCAGCGGCGACCAGGAGATTTTCTCTCGCGAAGAGATGATTAAACTGTTCAGCCTGGGGGCGGTGAGCAAATCGGCGAGCGCGTTCAATACGGAAAAGCTGCAGTGGCTGAACCACCACTATATCAACTCGCTGGCCCCGGAGTACGTGGCAACGCATTTACAGTGGCACATTGAGCAGGAAAATATCGACACCCGTAACGGCCCGCAGCTGGCTGAGCTGGTGAAGCTGCTGGGCGAGCGCTGCAAAACCCTTAAAGAGATGGCGGCGAGCTGCCGCTATTTCTATGAAGATTTTGCCGAGTTTGATGCCGATGCGGCGAAAAAACATCTGCGTCCTGTTGCTCGTCAGCCGCTGGAAGTGGTGCGCGACAAATTAGCCGCCATAAGCGACTGGACGGCGGAAAACGTCCATCATGCGATTCAGGCGACGGCCGATGAGCTGGAAGTGGGGATGGGAAAAGTGGGAATGCCGCTGCGCGTCGCGGTGACCGGTGCGGGTCAGTCTCCGGCGCTTGATGTGACCGTCCATGCGATCGGTAAATCACGTAGCGTAGAACGTATCAACAAGGCGCTGGCCTTTATTGCTGAGCGCGAAAGCCAGCAATCCTGATCCTGATACAGCGATTGTTAAACGGCGGGGATAGCGAACCCCGCCGTTTTTTTTGCCCGTTACTTCGCATCAGTAATGCCAAGCCGGGACAGAAACCCGCTGATCCCCTCGCGCGCAAGAAAATCCCGCAGGTGCAGCTGCTCAGTTGGGGTCATCAGGTGCATGGTCTCGACAATCTGGCGCCAGATTGTGTCCGCATCGTTCACAAAGTATTTGACGGGCGGTTCCGCCAGCTGGTTATCCATGGTCAGATGCCGCAGCGCCGGGATATTTGCCAGGAAATCGATCACCGACCTGTCGATGACGATAAGACGAGCGCGTCCGCCTTTGACTCCGGGGATCGGTTCCGTCCGCCATTTTTGTTCTCTGGCCCAGCGGTTTATGGTTTGCCGGGCGAGGTTAAGGCACTCGGCGAGCTCCGCTGGGGTCATTTTATCTTTAAGTTTCATCATGCTTTCACCGATCGCGAATACCGAGTCGGTTGAGTAACCCGGTGATCCCTTCACGCAGCAGCAGCGACATCAGCAGCTTTTGCTCTCCCGGCGTCATCTCTTTACACAGGGTAAGCAGCAGAGATTCGAGATCGTTATCCGTTGCGGAATAGGGGACAGGGTTTTCGGCCACGCGCTGCGCGCTGCGAATAAACTCGCGAACCTGCTCATTAACATGTACGAGGCGCGCTTTGCCGCCCTGTACGCCGGGGCGCGGGGACGTTTGCCATCCCTCTTTACGTACCCATTTGTTAATCGTTTGCCGACTGAAGCCAGTCAGATGCGCTATTTCTTCAGGTGTCATTCGTTCCTTGAGCATACTATTTCCTGAGTAAATATGTGGGAATTAGTTGCACATGTTATAGCATCCTTTTAAAGGAAAGAGTGACATGTTTAACTTCTGGCTGCGATAAGGCTCGCAATGTCAGCCGTTTGTCTGCTTTTTCAGCGATCAAATAGCCGGGATTGATTTTGCCGTTGACACCTGGCGAAGGAATTCATATTATGCCGCCCGTCAACACGACATGCTTTACGTTACGGGGCTATAGCTCAGCTGGGAGAGCGCTTGCATGGCATGCAAGAGGTCAGCGGTTCGATCCCGCTTAGCTCCACCAACACCTGCACCCATCAGGTTTGGTTCGTAAAGAGGTCCTGTGGGGCTATAGCTCAGCTGGGAGAGCGCTTGCATGGCATGCAAGAGGTCAGCGGTTCGATCCCGCTTAGCTCCACCAAATTCGGAACCCTCGCTACGGCGGGGGTTTTTTGTTTGTCTGGCGGAGGAAATGTAAAGCATTCTCTGAATAAGTCAGCAAACCTCTGCGTTAAGTAATTTCAGATTTTTTCACTATTTAAAATCTTGCCTGCCTTTATTAAGCAACATAATATCTGTTGCCTGAATATATTTATTGCAGCCGGAGTTTTAATTAACAATAATGATTGATCATCTTAACATTAAGATCAAAAAAACTCTGCTGGCGCTCCTGGTCTGCTTTATCGCAATTCCGCTGTCCCGATTTATTTCCCCACAAACCATTATTGACGGAAATCAAATTTATCTGGCGTGGCTACCGCTGAGCTTAATGTATTCCGTACTTTTTATTTTTGGCCGCTACGCCGTTGCGCCATTGATTATCGCGTTTGCGATCACTAATGCCTGGATAATCGATCTGACGCTAACCCAGGCGCTGATCCTGCTATTTTGCCAGCTCTTCTCGGTTTTCCTGTCCTGCGCGATTGTTCGCTTTCAGCTTGGAAGGCGCTGGCGCGCTGGGCTGACGGCAAAACATATGGGCGCGAGGATTTTTTGGGGCGGCTTTTTTGCACCGCTCCTTTTGAAGGTCACCATGTATCTGGCGGGGCGTTTTTTTGCTTTTCCGTTGGCAATATCCAGCTATTTCGGCAGTATGTCGGTTATTTACACCATTATCGATATACAAAGCCTGATTAGCGCCGCATTAATTTTCACGACATTCTTTTATTATCCGTTGCGGATGATTATCAGTCCACGTTATGCGCGAGCATTCTGGCGCAATCTTTGCCACTCATGGCGGGCGGGCGAGCAGCGGGTATTTACGTTGTATTGGTTTGTGGCCCTGGCGGCAATATTACTGGTGCTGTGTACGCCTTATGATTCTGTTTTTATTGCCGGTTATTTAGTCCCGCTTATTTTCATTTTATACTTCATTGGTATTAGCCGCCTGGGGCATACGCTGATTCGCATTTCATGGTCCGTTTCAGCCTTTTTACTCGTGGCGTATAACCAGAATTTTTTACACGGCGTACAAACTGAATATTCACTGTCGTTTGTTCTTTCGGTACTCATTTGTTTCACTATCTGCCTGTTTTATATGGCGGATATCTATGCTCGCAGTGAAAGAATGAAGTTCAGATGGCGGGATCAGGCGGAAGAAGATCCGCTAACCGGTTTACCGAATCTGCGCGCGCTGGAGAGTCACCTGCAGCGGAATCCTGCTGTGGCCATCAGCAGCCTGCGCATTCAGAATCTGGACTTCCTGAGCCGCCATTATGGCATGATGATGAGAGTGGAGAGCAAACGGCAGATAGCCCGGAAGCTACAGCCGCTATTAGCTCCCGGCGAGCGAATATTTCAGCTCCCCGGCAGCGAGCTACTGCTGGTACTGAAGGGGCCGGAGCCAGAGGCGCGGTTAAGTCATATTGTTTCCACGCTTAACCATAAAAAGTTTAGCTGGAATAACCAGGCGTTAGATCTGGAATTTGGCGCATCGTGGGGCGGCTACCGCGGCATAGAATCTGAGCTTCACCCGATGCTTGGTCAGCTTAGCTGGTTATCGGAGCAGGCCGGCGCGGCGCGGCGCGTATTACCGCTGGACGCGGCGCAAGAGCAGATTTCCGATCAAACGAGCGAACAGGTACGGCTGCTGGCGAAGATTAAGCAGGCGCTTAACGAACGTGGGCTGGTGCTGTACGCCCAGCCTATCCGGGACGCCTCCGGAGAGGGGTATTACGAGATACTGAGTCGTATGCGCTGCGGCAATACCATCATTACGCCCGATCGGTTTATCCCGCTGATTGCGCAGTTTAACCTGAGCCAGCGTTTTGATATGCAGGTGCTGGAAACGCTGTTTAGTTCGCTCAATCACCATCAGGGTCAGCATTTCTCCGTCAACCTTCTGCCCTATACGCTGATGCAAAAGGATAGCGCGGCGCAAATCATCGCGCTGTTTAAACGCTATAACCTGTCGGCGGAGGCGATAACGATTGAAGTTACCGAAGAGCAGGCGTTTTCCGATGTCGAGACCAGCATGCATAACATCCAGCTGCTGCGAGATTTCGGTTGCGGTATAGCGATTGATGACTTTGGTACCGGCTACGCTAACTACGAGCGTCTGAAAAGCCTGCGGGCCGATATCCTGAAAATTGACGGCTGCTTCGTGCGTGATATCGAGACCGATCCGCTGGACGCCATTATGGTCAAATCCATTATTGAAATGGCTAAGGTTAAGAAGATGAAAGTGGTGGCAGAATACGTTGAAACGCCGGAGCAGCGGGAAAAGCTTCTCGAGTTAGGCGTCGATTATCTCCAGGGGTATCTGGTGGGTAAGCCGCTGCCGTTGAGCGAACTGCGGGCATGAAAAAGCCGGGACTTGCCCGGCTTTCGCGATACCGCTGACGAATTACAGTACCAGCGCGGCGATAGACGCAGAGAGCACGCTCACCAGCGTAGAACCGTACACCAGCTTCAGGCCGAAGCGGGAAACCACGTTACCTTGCTCTTCGTTCAGGCCTTTAATCGCGCCGGCGATGATACCGATAGAAGAGAAGTTGGCGAAGGAGACCAGGAAGATAGAGATGATGCCTTCCGCACGCGGAGAGAGCGTGGCGGCAACTTTCTGCAGATCCATCATGGCGACGAATTCGTTAGAAACCAGCTTGGTGGCCATAATACTTCCTACCTGCAGCGCTTCACCTGCCGGTACGCCCATCACCCACGCAACCGGATAGAAGATATAGCCGAGGATCCCCTGGAAGGAGATGCTATAGCCGAACCAGCCGGTGACGGTGGCGAACAGGGCGTTCAGCGCGGAAATCAGCGCGATAAAACCAATCAGCATGGCGGCCACGATAATCGCCACTTTAAAGCCTGCCAGGATGTATTCACCCAGCATCTCGAAGAAGCTCTGTCCTTCATGCAGGTTAGACATCTGCAGATTTTCTTCGCTTTCGTCAACGCGATACGGGTTAATCAGCGACAGCACGATAAAGGTGCTGAACATGTTCAGTACCAGCGCCGCAACTACATATTTCGGCTGCAGCATGGTCATGTACGCGCCCACGATAGACATGGATACCGTAGACATCGCGGTCGCCGCCATGGTGTACATGCGGTTGCGGGACATCTTGCCAAGAATATCTTTATAGGCGATGAAGTTTTCGGACTGGCCCAGAATCAGCGAGCTGACAGCGTTAAAGGATTCCAGCTTGCCCATGCCGTTGATTTTGGACAGCACGGTACCAATCGCGCGAATGACGATAGGCAGAATACGAATATGCTGCAAAATACCGATCAGCGCAGAAATAAAGACGATCGGGCACAAAACCTTCAGGAAGAAGAACGCCAGGCCTTTGTCGTTCATGTTGCCGAAGACGAAGTTTGTCCCTTCGTTGGCGAAACCGAGAAGTTTTTCAAACATCTCGGAGAAGCCCTTCACAAAACCCAGACCAATGTCAGAGTTCAGGAAGAACCAGGCCAGCAGCACTTCAATGACAAGCAGCTGAATGACATAACGAATACGAATCTGCTTACGGTTGTGGCTAACCAACAGGGCCAGAATGGCCACCACTACGATCGCGAGAATAAAGTGCAGGACGCGGTCCATATTTGCTCCAAATATGAGGCAGGTTAAATTTCTGTGCACATTCTATGTAACAAGCGCAAAGAAAACGAGAGCCAGCACACACTATTGCAAGGATATGTGACTAATGGCAAAAATAGTGATCAACCATGCATTTTTGTTATGTTACGTAAAGGTTTTAAAAGTTGCTCGGTTGTACTATTCTGGTGATTAATTAAAAGCGTTTATCAGTTCCCCGGTTTTCCGTTGCCAACCCGCTATCGTTCTCTCCTATCACAGCAATCATTATCATCGCTCCAAATGAACTTGATAATCATTCGCATTTTGATAGCATAAAACATAGCAAAGGCTATATTTCCAGAGGCAGAAAATGACCAACAGTCGCGTTGAGAATAGCAGCGGTCGCGCAGCGCGCAAGATTAAGCTCGCCCTGATGGGGCCGGCGTTCATTGCTGCCATTGGCTATATCGATCCGGGTAACTTCGCCACCAACATTCAGGCCGGCGCCAGCTTTGGCTACCAGCTGCTGTGGGTGGTGGTATGGGCTAACCTGATGGCGATGCTGATTCAGGTGATGTCGGCGAAGCTGGGCATCGCCACCGGTAAAAATCTGGCGGAGCAAATTCGCGACCACTACCCGCGTCCTGTGGTGTGGTTCTACTGGGTGCAGGCCGAAATTATCGCTATGGCGACCGATCTTGCCGAGTTTATTGGCGCGGCTATCGGATTTAAGCTGGTGCTCGGCGTGTCATTGCTTCAGGGCGCTGTATTGACCGGGATTGCGACCTTCCTGATTCTGATGCTGCAGCGTCGCGGTCAAAAGCCGCTGGAAAAAGTGATAGGCGGGCTGCTGCTGTTTGTCGCCGCAGCGTATGTCGTTGAGCTTATCTTCTCCCAGCCCGCGCTGGCACCGCTGGCGAAAGGGATGATCGTGCCTTCACTGCCGACCAGCGAAGCGGTGTTTCTTGCCGCCGGGGTATTGGGGGCGACCATCATGCCGCATGTTATCTACTTACACTCATCGCTCACTCAGCACCTGCACGGGGGGACGCGCAAAGAGCGCTATAACGCCACGCGCTGGGATGTCGCCATTGCCATGACCATCGCGGGTTTTGTTAACCTGGCCATGATGGCGACCGCCGCCGCCGCCTTCCACTTTAACGGCCACACCGGGATTGCCGACCTCGATCAGGCCTATCTGACGCTGGAGCCCTTACTGAGCCACGCGGCAGCTACCATCTTTGGTCTGAGCCTGATAGCGGCGGGTTTATCCTCCACGGTTGTGGGAACCCTGGCAGGGCAGGTGGTAATGCAGGGCTTTATCCGCTTTCATATCCCGCTGTGGTTTCGCCGGGCGATCACCATGCTGCCGTCGTTTATCGTCATTTTAATGGGGCTGGATCCCACGCGTATTCTGGTGATGAGCCAGGTATTGCTGAGCTTTGGTATCGCCCTCGCGCTGGTGCCGCTGCTGATATTCACCAGCGATTCCCGATTAATGGGCGACCTGGTCAATTCCCGGTGGGTAAAACTGCTGGGGTGGGGGATAGTTGCGGTCGTTGTGCTGCTTAACGGCTGGCTGATTATTGGAACGATATTCAGTTAAGCGTGACGATGAAAAAGGGAGCCGAATGGCTCCCTTTTGCGATTAATGATGCCCGTGGCCATGTCCGCGTCCGCCGCCTGGCCCACGCCCCCAGCCGCCGCGTCGGTCATCGCGATCTTTCCAGCCTTCGCGATAGCCGCGTTCGTAGGCTTTACCTTTATCCCAGCCGCGATGCCAGCCGTTGTCGTGACGACGCCAGCGGTTATCGCGCCACTCATAGTGTCGACGCCAGTAATCACGGTCGCGCCAGCCGCCACCGTCCCAGTAGTTACCGTAATTGTCGCGATCGCCAATTTGTAATTTTATTGATGGCAACAGGGTGATTTCACCAGCGTTAGCGACCAATGGCGCTGAAGCCAGAAGCACTGCAGCCAAAATCAGTGACCTGAACATACTCTTCTCCTTCACGATCGGGGCCGTTGTCGGCCTGTTAACCTGATATTACGGGGCGGTAAAGCCCCGCCGCATCGGAGGAACTCCTAAATCGCAAGTGAGAGCACTTTTTGCTAAAGTAACAATGAATTTACACCGCAAGGATCGCGTCAATGGTGGCCCGTTCTTCGGCGCTGAAATGGCGGTTTCCCAGCATGCCAACCGCATCGTCGAGCTGCGAAGTTTTACTGGCGCCAATCAGTACCGACGTCACTTTCTCATCCCGCAGTACCCAGGCCAGCGCCATCTGTGAGAGCTTTTGCCCGCGGGATTCGGCCAGCGTATTCAGCTGACTAATCTTTTCCAGCTTGCTTTCAGTAAGCTGCTCCGGTTGCAGGAACCGGCTGCCGCTGGCGGCGCGGGAGTCCGCCGGGATACCGTGCAGGTAACGGTTGGTGAGCTGGCCGCCCGCAAGCGGTGAAAACGCTATACTTCCCACCCCCGCGCTCTGTAGGAAATCGAGTAATCCCTCCTCGACCCAGCGTTCAAACATCGAATATTTGGGCTGATGAATCAGACCCGGCGTGCCGAGATCGTTAAGGATATTGACGGCTTCCCGGGCCTGTTCGAGCGGATAATTCGATAATCCGACGTAGAGCGCTTTCCCCTGGCGGACGATGTGGTCCAGCGCGCCCATTGTTTCCCGCAGCGGCGTTTCGGGATCGGGGCGGTGATGGTAGAAGATGTCGACATAGTCGAGACCCATTCGCTTAAGGCTCTGGTCGAGGCTGGCAATCAGGTACTTGCGCGATCCCCAGTCGCCATAGGGGCCGTCCCACATGGTGTAACCGGCTTTACTGGAGATAATCAGTTCATCGCGATAGGGCAAAAAATCCTCTTTCAGGATGCGGCCAAAATGACTCTCCGCCGAACCCGGCGGTGGCCCATAGTTGTTGGCTAAATCAAAATGAGTCATGCCGAGATCGAATGCGTGACGCAGAAGCTGGCGGCTGGTTTCCACCCGCGTTTCGTCGCCAAAATTGTGCCAAAGCCCAAGAGAAATCGCCGGTAGCTTTAGTCCGCTATGACCGCAGCGGCGGTACTCCATCGTTTGATATCGCGTGGCGTTTGCCTGGTAAACCATACTTCCTCCGCAGATAAAACAGGGTTGTGTATACGTTTACACTAAAGAATGTTTGCCGCGGAGTACACACCCTGAAGGCGTAAATTTTGCTTTCCACCGCCATTGTTGAGCGCAATCTGGACAGCGCACCTGCTTATTCAATACTCAACTTACCTGCACGAGAGGAGAGTAAGGATATGCAACCGACTTATACCATTGGCGATTATCTGCTGGATCGTCTCGTAGATTGCGGCATAGACCGCTTGTTTGGCGTACCGGGTGATTACAATTTACAGTTTCTCGACAGCGTTATCGCGCAGCAGAGCTTAGGGTGGGTAGGCTGTGCTAACGAGCTAAACGCCGCCTATGCCGCCGATGGCTATGCGCGCATTAAGGGCGCGGGCGCGCTGTTGACCACCTATGGCGTCGGTGAACTGAGCGCGCTCAACGGCGTTGCCGGGAGCTACGCTGAGCATGTACCGGTCCTGCATATCGTCGGCGCTCCCTGTACCGGCGCACAGCAGCGCGGCGAGCTGCTGCACCATACGCTTGGCGACGGTGATTTCAGCCACTTTTCGCGTATGAGTGAACATATTACCTGCTCTCAGGCGGTGCTGGCGGCGGGAAATGCCTGCCATGAAATAGACCGGGTACTGAGTGAAATGCTGACCCAGCATCGCCCCGGTTATCTCATGCTGCCGGCCGATGTGGCCAAAGCAAAGGCCACCCCGCCAGCTCACCGCTTGCTTATTCACACGCTGCCCGCCGACGAGAACCAGCTGGCCGGGTTCCGCGAGCACGCCGAGCGGATGCTCAGAAGCAGCCGTCGCGTATCGCTGCTGGCGGATTTCCTCGCCCAGCGCTATGGACTACAAAACGCTCTGCGAGAGTGGGTGGCGAAGGTGCCGGTTGCTTACGCCACGATGCTGATGGGCAAAGGGCTTTTTGATGAGCAGCAGCCTGGGTTCGTCGGGACTTATAGCGGGATAGCCAGCGCAGAGGATACCCGCGATGCCATTGAAAGCGCGGATACCATTATCTGCGTCGGCACGCGTTTTACCGATACCATTACCGCCGGTTTCACCCAACACCTTCCGCAGGAAAAAACGATAGAGGTCCAGCCCTTCGCCGTTCGGGTTGGCGATCGCTGGTTTAGCCGGGTACCGATGGAAAAGGCGCTGGATGTCTTGATCGAACTCTCTGCCAGCCTGGCGGCAGAATGGCATGCGCCAAATGTTCAGGCGCCGGGCGTCAGCGGCGCGCCAGAGGGGAGCCTGACGCAGAAAAACTTCTGGAGTACGGTGCAGAAACAGCTGCGCCCGGGAGATATTATCCTTGCCGATCAGGGGACGGCCGCTTTTGGCGCCGCCGCGCTTAAGCTGCCCGCTGACGCAACGCTGATTGTCCAGCCGCTATGGGGATCGATAGGCTTTACCCTTCCGGCAGCCTACGGGGCGCAAATCGCGGCAGCGGACAGAAGGGTGGTGCTGATTGTTGGCGATGGCGCTGCTCAGTTAACTATTCAGGAGCTGGGGTCGATGCTCAGAGACAAGCAGCGCCCGCTGATCCTGTTACTCAATAACGAAGGCTATACGGTCGAGCGCGCGATTCACGGCCCCGAGCAGCGCTATAACGATATTGCGCTCTGGGACTGGAATCGCCTGCCTGACGCTTTTGCGCCGGATGTCCCTTCCCGATGCTGGCGAGTGACGCGCACCCACGAACTGCAGGAAGCGATGAATAGCAGCGTCGCCTCAGACAGGCTGACGCTGGTGGAGGTGATGCTGCCAAAAATGGATATTCCCGACTTTCTGCGCACGGTCACTCAGGCGCTGGAAGAGAGAAACAGCCGGGTTTAATCTCCACGCTTCCTGGCAATCATCAAGGGTTTACCGGCCAGCAGCAGCCAGGCCGGAAGCATGACGATACACAGCAGCGGAAGCAGCGTGGAATCGGGCACCACGACCGCTGCCATAAACAGGCTCAACCAGCCATCACGCGTCACTACCAGCGTCAGTCCGAGGATGGCGCAGGAAACGGTGATGGCTGCCGGCACGGCATCCACGTGTGCGTGAAGCATCAGGCCTAGCGCGACGCCGACGAACACCGCCGGAAAAATTCGACCGCCGCGAAAACCACAGGCGGCCGCCAGCACCAGCGCCGCCAGCTTCACTAAAGCAATAAGCATGTAATCGCTGGCGGTTAAAGTCTGGCTGAAGGCTAATTGCTGCATTTCATCCAGGCCTTTAAACAGCGTGATATGCCCGCCGACGACGCCCAGGATCCCCAATAAAAATCCGCCAATACCGAGGGTTAAGATCGGATTTTTCAGCCGCTGCATCAGCGCGTGCAGGCGCGGTAAGCACCAAACGCCAACCATGCCGACGGCAATAGCAATCAGCGTCACGATAGCGCCGCTAAAGATATCGACAAGCTGCCACCGCTCGTAGTGCGCAATAGGTAACGAAAAGTTGGGGTGGAAAAACAGCCCGGTGGTCAGAGAACCCGCCGCCGCGGCAAGTAAGGGGGCGAAGAGTCGGTCCCAAAGCGGGACATCGTTACTGCTGTTCAGCGTTTGCGAAAAGATCAGCGCCGCGGCAACAGGTGTGCCAAATAGCGCCCCGATAGTGCCGGAAGACGCCAGGATCGTCCAGTCCAGCGCGCTGACTCGCGGGAAAAGGCGGGAGCCAAGCGCCACCGTGAGGGCGATATTAATCACCATGATAGGATGCTCCGGCCCGAGGCTAACGCCGCCCGCCAGGCCGACGATCAGCGCAGCGAGCAGGCCGGGCAGAGCGCCGGGACTCACCGGTGCGCCAATGAGTGACTCGGTGGCCGGATCGGGTCCGGCGTGACCAGGACTAAAACGCACGACCAGACCCACGGCGATGCCGGTGCCGGTGAGGATAGCTATCGTCCAGAAAGGGCCGCTGGCGTTCATGCCCAGCAATCCAGGCAGGCTACTCCAGAGAATATTCTGCAGCATGGCTGCCGTTTTCATCGCCACAATCAAGACCAGGCTGGCAGCAATACCAATCACGATTGCGGGTATCGATAACAACAGCATCGTTCTGGCGCGCGGGTGCAGCATGAAAATATCCTTCTGAAGGTTTCGACGCACTACTTTGCCCGGGGGCGTTAAGGTCGTTGGCGCAAATGGTGCTGAAACGATAAAGTAAAGAGCTGGCCTGACGATCGGCCGCACAATAATTTCATAAATTACAGCCTAACTGTGACGTAGGTCGCTAAACAAAGGGCGCTTATGCGTTGGTCGTTGTTGTTAGGACGTCATGAATTTAGAGTGTGCCAAAGAATCATTTTGACTTTAGCGGAGCCGTAACGGAATGACAAAATTTGCTTTAGTAGGGGACGTTGGCGGAACGAATGCTCGTCTGGCGTTATGCGATCTGGCAAGCGGGGAGATCTCCCGTGCTAAGACCTATTCCGGGCTCGATTATCCCAGTCTTGAAGCCGTTGTTCAGGTCTATCTGGAAGAGCATAACGTCCAGGTAGAAGACGGCTGTATTGCCATCGCCTGTCCGATTACCGGCGACTGGGTGGCGATGACCAACCACACCTGGGCATTTTCTATCGCTGAGATGAAAAAGAACCTGGGTTTCTCGCATCTGGAAATCATTAACGATTTTACCGCGGTATCGATGGCGATCCCCATGCTAAAAGCTGAACATCTGATTCAGTTTGGCGGCGCGGAACCGGTGGAAGGCAAGCCGATTGCCGTCTACGGCGCCGGTACCGGGCTGGGCGTTGCTCATCTGGTACACGTTGATAAGCGCTGGGTGAGCCTGCCGGGTGAGGGCGGCCATGTGGATTTCGCCCCCAATAGCGAAGAGGAAGGCATTATTCTCGAAGAGCTGCGCAGCGAGCTGGGGCACGTCTCCGCTGAACGCGTCTTATCTGGGCCGGGGTTGGTCAATCTTTATCATGCGATCGTGAAGTCTGACGGGCGTCTACCGGAAAATCTGCAGCCTAAAGATGTGACCGAACGCGCGCTGGCCGATACCTGCATCGATTGCCGCCGCGCGCTGTCGCTGTTTTGCGTCATTATGGGCCGATTTGGCGGTAACCTGGCGCTGACCCTCGGCACCTTTGGCGGCGTGTATATTGCTGGCGGTATCGTGCCGCGCTTCCTTGAATTCTTCAAAGCCTCCGGCTTTCGCGGCGGTTTTGAAGATAAAGGCCGATTTAAAGCCTTCGTCCAGGATATTCCGGTCTATCTGATTGTCCACGACAATCCGGGACTGCTGGGCTCCGGCGCGCACCTGCGTCAGACTCTGGGGCAGATTCTGTAAGCCCCGTCTCTTACCCGAATAAAATGATTATTCGGGTAAATCCTCTACAGATGCATGAGCTGGCGAAACTCTTTCACCTTGCTGCGGCTTACCGGAACCTGAAACTCAAGGTCGCGTAGCCGCAGAATATAGGTGTTGTTGAACCAGGGTTCGATTTCGCGAATTTTGTTCAGGTTGACGCAGTACGAGCGGTGACAGCGGAAAAAGTGCGCCGGCGGTAGCTTGTTGCAGAACTCCGTGATATTCATCGGCATCACGAAGGACTCCTTGCGGGTATAAACGAACGTCATCTTTTCATGCGCTTCCGCGTAGTAAATATCGTGGATGCTGGTGACGATAATCCGTTCATCTTTAACCAGATTAATCGTGTCGTTTTCCCTGGCTGGATTGGCCGTTGCCCCGCTACCGGTGCTGACCTGCTGCTGTTGCTGCCAGGCGCCGGTCAGCTTTTGCAGCATGTTGATAATGCGCGATTCCTGGTAGGGCTTGAGAATATAATCAAACGCCTCCAGCTCAAAGGCTTCCACCGCATGCTCTTTCCACGCGGTAATAAAAACGATAAAGGGCTTATGCGCGAACTGGCTGATGTTTTGCGCCAGCAGTACGCCATCCAGAGATGGAATATTGATATCGAGAAAAATGGCGTCGACTTTGTTGTGCTGTAAAAACTTCAGCACATCCAGACCGTCGTCAAAGGTGCCGACAATCTCCATTTCGCTATGGGTGTTAATCAACCAGGTGAGCTCTTGCTGCGCGAGGAACTCATCCTCCACAATGATGACCTTCATTTTATCTCCGCTCATGACAGCAGCGACTCCGTAGCCACCTGGGGCGCGTGTTGGGTTGGCACATAGAAGGCAATTTCGGTCCCCGGCGTCAGGCGTCGGATATGCAGTCCTTCCCCGTACAGTAGCTTGACCCGGTGATGAACATTGAGTAAACCGATTTTATTTCCCGGCATTTCGTCAGCCTCTACCCTCGCTACCACCGCAGGGTCGATACCGTTCCCTGTATCGCGAACGCTAATTCGTACCCGATTCCCGCACTCATTGATGCCAATGGTCACCACGCCTTTTCCTTTGCAGGGCTGAATCCCGTGGACGATAGCATTCTCCACCAGCGGCTGAATTAGCAGGCTGGGGATCATAAAGCTGACTTCATCATCAATATCATAAATCACCGTCAGCTTGTCGCCGAAGCGAGCCTGTTCAATCGCGATGTAATCCTTGATTTGATACAGCTCCCTTTTGATATCTATCTGTTCATCATCTTTTAATTCAATGTTGTAGCGTAAATAGCGCGACAAATTAAAAATTAACTGACGCGCGGTGTCCGGATTCATGCGAATCGACGATGAAATGGCGTTCAGCGCATTAAATAAGAAATGGGGATTGATTTTGCTTTGCAGCGCCCGCAGCTCGGCTTTATTGGCCATTTCACGCAGCTGTTCAGCGCGGGAAACCTCCAGCTGCGTAGAGATAATTTGCGACAGGCCTACCGCCATTTCCTGCAATGAAGAGGTGATGCGGTGCGCGTGGCAGTAATAGATTTTTAGCGTACCGGTAACGACGCCTTTTTCCCACAGCGGAATGACCAGCATAGAGTGTATTTCCGGCGTCCGATGAGCCTCATCATTGTTTTTAATAATGATTTTTCCATAGCGGATCGCCTGTTGCGTCGTTGGGCTGATAAAGTCATCGTTATCGCGGTAGTTGATTTCCCCGACGCCGACGTAGGCCATCACGTGTTGGGTATTGGTAATCGCGACGGCATCGGCACTGATATCGCGGCGGATAATGTCGCATACCTGACGCAGGGACTCGCTGTTGACGTGGCGAAATAGCGGGAGCGTTTTGTTGGCGATGTCGAGCGCCAGTTTTGCCTGACGGGCGGCGCTGGCTTCCTTTTCCCCCTCAACGCTCTGCACCAGCAAAACGATAAAGCCGATACATACGCTGCCAAGGATCATCGGAATACCAATCTTAGACACGATGTCTATCCCCAGCGCGAATGAAGGCGCCCACACGATCACGAGAATCATGGTTAAGGTTTCGCATAGCATCCCGGCGAGGATCCCCGCTTTCCAGCGCTGTGCTTTCGGCACTTTACGACCAATAAAACCAGAGAGCAGACCGGCGACAATGCTGGTAATAAAGCAGGGGACGGCGGTGACGCCATCAATATCAATCAGGTAGCGATGTACGCCGGCGATCGCGCCGACAATAGCCCCAACCCACGGGCCGAACAGGATCCCGCCGGACATGACCGCGATAATACGCACGTTGACCAGCGATCCCTCGACCGGTACGCCTGACCAGGTGCTAAAGAGGGCAAAGAGAGAGAAGATCGCGGTAACGGCCAGCAATTCTTTAGGGGTGTGCGCGGATTTATGCAGAAGTTCACGAAACAGGCGCAGGCGAATGAGGAAAAAGAGACAAATCAGCATTAATGCCGCGCGGTCAAAAACCGCCAGCAGCATAGTAAATATTTCGTGCATGTGTGCGCCGTGTTAATCGCGAGAAAGCAACATGATAGAAAACCTCGCGGCAGAAGGCCAGCTGAAGGCATGAATAGGGAAAAGTCTTACAAATAAAAGGGGATTAATAACAAACACCCGCGATTCAATAGCGTCTACGGATGAGCAAGAATTTAAGTAAAATTAAAGATATCAGTATGTTAATTTTGATGGAGTAGGCGAGGAGGGGAAAGAACGTTGCTGCCGTATTTAGTCGTACTGATGCCCGTTTTTATCGCCAGAAATTATTTTTCTCTGCCCCTCTCGACAGCAGGAAAATTTTCGGGTTATTTTCTAAACGTGCTGCACAGGCAGCAGCGTCGCTCGGACGGTCCGGGCGCTAACGTTAATCCGAGGAATCTATGGCTGAATTCAGTCCTGAACGCCGTTTTACGCGTATCGATCGTCTCCCCCCTTACGTTTTTAATATCACTGCTGAACTAAAAATGGCTGCGCGACGCCGCGGCGAAGATATTATTGATTTCAGCATGGGTAACCCCGATGGCGCCACTCCGCCGCATATCGTTGAGAAACTCTGCACCGTTGCCCAGCGTCCCGATACCCACGGCTATTCTACTTCCCGCGGCATTCCGCGCCTGCGCCGGGCGATTTCTCGTTGGTATCAAGAGCGCTATAACGTTGAGATCGATCCGGAATCAGAAGCGATAGTCACCATTGGTTCAAAAGAGGGGCTGGCGCATCTGATGCTGGCGACGCTTGACCATGGCGATACCGTACTGGTGCCAAATCCCAGCTATCCCATCCATATTTACGGTGCGGTGATTGCCGGAGCCCAGGTACGTTCGGTACCTCTGGTCGAAGGCGTGGATTTCTTCAACGAGCTTGAGCGCGCGATTCGTGAGAGTTACCCGAAGCCGAAAATGATGATCCTCGGTTTCCCTTCCAACCCGACCGCACAGTGCGTCGAACTGGAGTTCTTTGAGAAAGTCGTGGCGCTGGCGAAGCGTTATGACGTGCTGGTGGTGCACGATCTGGCCTATGCCGATATTGTTTACGATGGCTGGAAAGCGCCCTCTATCATGCAGGTCCCCGGCGCGCGCGATGTCGCCGTCGAATTCTTTACGCTCTCTAAAAGCTATAATATGGCGGGCTGGCGTATCGGCTTTATGGTCGGTAACAAAACGTTGGTTAATGCGCTGGCGCGCATTAAAAGCTATCACGATTACGGCACTTTCACCCCTCTACAGGTTGCGGCGATTGCCGCGCTTGAAGGCGATCAGCAGTGCGTTCGCGACATTGCCGAGCAGTATAAACGTCGTCGCGATGTGCTGGTGAAAGGGTTGCATGAGGCCGGATGGATGGTGGAATGTCCGAAGGCGTCAATGTATGTCTGGGCGAAGATCCCAGAGCAGTATGCGGCGATGGGCTCACTGGAGTTTGCTAAAAAGCTGCTGCAGGATGCAAAAGTCTGCGTTTCTCCGGGCATTGGCTTTGGAGACTATGGCGATACCCATGTACGCTTCGCGTTAATTGAGAACCGCGATCGTATCCGCCAGGCGGTGCGCGGCATAAAATCGATGTTCCGTGCCGACGGGCTGCTTCCCGCGTCGGCTAAGTTAACCAGCGAAAGCCACGAATAAAAAAAGGAGCCGAGAGGCTCCTTTTTTTAACACCGTTAAAGCTAGATCATCAGGGCGAAAGTACCGGCCCAAACGATGACCATAAAAGAAATGCCCATTAAGAAATATTTCACGACTCATCACTCCGCGCTCTCGGCGAGACGCCTTAAATGAATTTGCTCTTCATTGCCTGCTCAGCTATCGCTCACGAAAACGACGCTTTTTCAGCGGGCGGTAGCTGTAAATTCTGAGCGTAAACGGCTCCAGATGGCGCTAATGTACGCCTAAAAAATGAGGGAAACAAGAGCCATTTTTTTATTAATTTTTAGTTACTTACGAGTGTCGTGATTCGGCGACACATTAATTTCATTCGGTATTAAATTTCATTCTGGCGACGGTCATTAACAACAGTTTTTGTACTGATATAGTTGTTTGATTTTGTGCTTTTTTCTGCCTGAATGCGGGAGGAGTTAACTATCCCGCATGAGGAGATGACGGGTTCAGCGAGCGGCTGAATCCTGATGTTGCCACTCTTGCGGGTAGCGTGCGGGAGCGAAACGCAGCGTTATGGCCATTAAGGCCAGGACGCAGGCGGCGTGAAGCATCCAGTCGAGCTGGTAATTGCCGCTTAAACTCCGCAGCAGTCCCGACAGCCAGGGGGAAAGCCCGGCGACAATAAAGCCCACTCCCTGCATAAACGCGACCAGTCGGCCCGCAATGGCGGGGTGCCTGGCGTGATCGAGCGCCAGGACCAGACACAGCGGAAATGCGCCGCCAAGCCCAATACCGCAGCAGATGGCCCAGACAAGCGGTACCTGCTGCGGTAGCCAGATAAAACCGCAGAAGCCGACAAGCTGTAAGGCCAATGCCAGCATCAGAAGCGTTCGTCGATCCTCATGTCTGGCCAGGATGGGCAGCAGGAGCGCTCCGCCGGTCTGGCCGATGGTCATTAACGCCAGCAGGGTACCGCTGAACTGCGCGCTGTAGCCCGACTGCATATAGTAAGGCGGCAGCCAGGCAATCAGGCTGGCATAGCCGCCATTGATCAAACCAAAATAGAGGCTAAGCGTCCACGCGCGACGATGGCGAAAAAGCGTGACCCGGGTTGTTGATGGCGTCCGGGCGGGTAACGTTCGGCTTAGCGGCCACCAGCAGAGGAGCGCGGCGGCGGCGGGTAACGCCCACCACGCAAGCGCGTGATACCAGATAGCGCTATGCTGCGCCAGCCACGGCGTGAATGCGGCGCCCAGGCCGCCGCCGCCCATCAGCGCCGCGGACCAGAGCCCCATCACCTGCGGCGTCCGACGATGAAAAAGACGCTTTATCACCGCGGGAATGAGCGCCTGAATAATACCAATGCCGATTCCGCCAAGGAGCGCGCTGCTGAGTAATAGCGCGCTCTGCGGCGCCAGTTCGCGAAGTAAAGCCCCGGCGACGATCGTTAACAGGCTGAGGGAGATACTTTGGCGCTCGCTGAAATGACGGTTAATCCAGCCGCCGGCTAGCGCCAGCAGACCCATGGCGATCACCGGTAGCGCGGTGAGCAGAGAGGCAAGCGTGAAGCTCATGCCGCTTGCCTGCTGGATCTGCGGAAGGAGCGGTCCAACGGAGGTCAGCAGCGGACGCATATTGATACCGATAAGCACCAGCACCAGCAGCATCGTGCCATTACGTTGCGTCAGGTTCATCGTTGAGTAGCCGGCGTTTGTTTCGCTGTGGGGAAGGTATTGAGGCAACTCATGCCGATCTCCTGTGGCGTTTGGTAAAGAATCGCGAGCAGAGTACGTAACTTATTTCATAAGTTAAAATACTTAATTATGATTGAGTTCATTTGAATTTCTTATGGATGAATTCATGCTGCCGCGACACCTCAACTACTTCATTGCCGTTGCTGAACACGGCGGCTTTACGCGAGCGGCAGCCATCCTGCATGTTTCACAGCCGGCTTTGTCGCAGCAGATTCGACAGCTGGAAGAGACGCTGGGAGTACGGCTTTTTGATCGCAGCGGGCGCAACACTTGCCTGACGGACGCCGGCAAGGTCTGGTTAATTTATGCGCGCCGGGCTTTACGGGAACTGGCCGAGGGGCAGCGCGCGCTTCATGACGTTGAAGATTTGCAGCGCGGTACCCTACGTGTAGCGATGATGCCAACCTTTACCCATTATTTTATGGGGCCGCTGGTGGCTTCGTTTTATCAACGTTACCCGAATATAACGCTGGATATACAAGAGCTGGCGCAGAATCGAATGGAGACTCTGCTGCTCAATGATGAGCTGGATATCGGGATCGCTTTCGACGGTAGCGATTCACGGGATATTATGTCTCAGCCGCTGCTCTCTGAAACCCTGGCGCTGGTGGTTGGCCGCTCTCATCCTCTGGCGGCGACCCGCCGTGTGGCGCTGACGGCGCTCAATCAGGCGTCACTGATTCTGCTAAGCAGCGCTTTTGCTACTCGCGAGCAAATCGATCGCGACTGCCGACAGCGCGGTATTCAACCGAAAGTGCAGATGGAGGCCAACTCGATTAGCGCAGTGCTGACCGTGGTTGAACGCACGTCGTTGGCAACCTTGCTTCCTGCTGCCATTGTTCAGGGGCGTGACGATTTAACCGCGATCGAACTCGCGCCATCATTACTGGAAAGAACCGCGTGTTTGATACAGCGAAAGGGGGCCTGGCAAAGCGCCGCGACCCGAGAGTTTATACTAATGGCACATCAGGCTGCGTCAATATTGAGCGCAGGACAGGGATTTAACGAATCGACTGAGAGAGATTTAACGTTACGTTGATTCGCTGTATATAAAGTATTTCATATACATCAGGAGCGTTTATAGAGAACGATTTTATTATGAAGCCAGATTCATCTCTGAATTCATATTGAAATGCATTTCACATTTGCTACTGCATTGCGCGCCCTGTACCTATGGCGTTGTAATGATTCATTCTGATTTAATTAAATTAAAGAAGTATTATTCGAACGTATATTCTGACGCCGGAAGATTAATGCTGCCGTAGCTGGAAACCACGCCTTCAGACCTGAGTTTATCCATAGCTCTATTAAATATTTTACTTTTTTTGTTTTCAGTCGGGTTAAGCATGTTATCGCCAAAATGGGGATTGGATTGAATGATGTGATTGATAAATTCAATGAGCAACTTATTTTGCATAATCGTTGAGGGCGTCGCTATATCTTGCTCCTCAGATAAATGTAAGGTTTTTTCAGAAAGTTCGAGAGGGCGACTGCTGATGGTATGTTCATAAATTTTCTCAATCGCCTGACTCGTGATGTAAAGCTTACTCAGCGTGATGGTTGGCCTCTCATCCTCGTCGGGTATGAAGTGGCAGAAGAGGACATTGGTGGCCGGTGATATGATGCTTATCCTCTGCTCAGTAATAATGTCTTCAGGTGTTTCTAAGATCTCCATCAAATTTCTCGTGTGGCAGTACCATAAGCCAGAGACGGAAACCCGGAGTTTTAGCTGGGTAACAGGTATACCATATTGGGCTTCCTGATTTGCTTCACTATCATTAAATTTAAAAATTTTGTTAATTTTTGAATGCCGTGACCACGATCTTTCGCTTATGCTCAACTCATCAATATTGGGGGCGTTAAGAAAATAGAGATTATTACTGCTCTGGTCATGTTGGAACGCACCTTTTAATGTTCCGTTAGTTTTACCTACTTTTATGCACAGGCTTATCGCGCCAATATCATGCCAATGAAGCAGATCTTCTATTTCACAATTCAATAGTTTTTTAGCGCGAGATATTGAACAGTATTCCAGGGGGGGAAGATTGTTTAGTTTCCATATGTTTCTTTCTTTTCTTTCCATGGTCTATATCATCTTATGAAAAATAGGGGGTTATGGTTTTCTTAAATTGACCTCTATCGACGTTGCGACGATTTCGATTCATACAAAATATTTATCAAAACAGATATTCTATATCAATTGTTGATAGCGGAGTGCTATGTTGAATCCGGTCAGGATATTATCTCTCCTGTATGCTATCAGCTTTCCTGTAATAATTAAATGTATCGCTGCTAAAAAATTAGCATGCTCATTCATCTTGCTGCGGATTGATTGTTTTTGATTATTTTATTGATGAATTAAATTCGCGGTGATTATGTGAATTACTAATAATTCAGGAGGCGGGTAGTGAATTAATAAGCGGGTGATTTATCGAACGCGAAACCTGCTCGAAAAACGTCTGTTAGCCGATGTGAATGGCGATCGGACAGACGAGGGAGCGCCGCCATGGGTCAGGCCTGTATCGTGTAACTGCTTGTTTTGATGCGGGCTCGTGCGAAAAGAATCCTGCTATATCTGCCATAAGCAAAACAGAATCTGCCCTGCGGGAGTCACGCTGGCGTACGGTGGGGAGCATATTTTGAAAGTAGGGTGGGGTTATACCCCACCCTACTGTTGTTACTTTTTCACTGCGTTTTTGGCCGCAGTTTTTGCGTTGTCGCAGGCTGCCTGGTTTTTAGCACAGGCGTCTTTGGCTGCTTTTGCTTCTTTCTGCGCATCCGCTTTCGCCGTGGACTTAGCCTGGGCGCACTGCGTCGCGTTATTCTGGCAGGCTGACTTAGCCTTTGAAACGACCTGACCATTTGCCGCGCTGGCAGCGCCACAAGCCATAAGCGCACAGATACCCAGTGCCATTGCGAGTTTTTTCATCATATCTATCCGTATAACCAATTTAGGTAAGGCAACAGGCTGTCCGCAAGTCCCGTACAGAACCCGATTCTTGTCGCAGACATCCTGCCGCAATATGAAGCGGATGGCTGAGAAGATAGCCTTTCATCCGCCATAAACCGCCGGACGCGCTGCTTTTAAGCAACGCTGATACTGAAAGAACAGCAGTTCAGCGCATCCGGCAGCGGCAAGAATACGTGACGGCAGGGATTTATCTACCGGCATTGTTTTGCGAATCGTAACGCAAGGAAACAATCAACAATGATAACTACTGTGAATGATGGGGTTTAATTTATTACATTGATTTTAAATGAATTTATATTTATTGATGGGAAGTCAGGCCAGGCAAAAATATGAAAATCGCTGCGCGAGAAAAATATTCCCCCTCGCTGGCAAGCAATGCCGTGACCCGCTCTGATGCAATTCTGACCAATAATTCAGCCCGGCTGTAGGGCGCATCAGCGTCGGGGAAAAAGATATTGCGGAAGGCGCGCGGTTCACCCAATGGGAGCCTTAAGGTGGATTAACTATAATTATCGACAGCACGGATAGTTCAGAGCGTCAGTGTGTCAAAAGCTTACGCTGGGCTCCGTAGCGAGGGGCACTCGTTATAAACGGGTAGCACAAATGGCGGGAGTGCGGAAATGGAGCGCATATGAAGATAAGAGAAGTACTGATGACTATTGCTGTGCTGTATCCGGTAGCGGGGTACTCCGCGAGTTTTGATTGTCAGAAAGCGACGCAGGCGGATGAAAAGGCTATCTGCGCTAACCGGAGCCTGAACGATATGGACGTGGCGATGGCGACGAAGTATGAGTTTCTGCGGGGGCTTTTTCCAATGGGGACGCGTGGCGAGATGATGGACGCACAAAAAACATGGCTCCATAGCCGGCAGAAATGCGGCAGCGACAGCCGCTGTTTGACGAAATCATATGAAGACCGGCTACAGCAACTTGATGAGATCTATGCAGGAATCGATAAACCTCTGTGATTCATCTGCTTCGGGGCTGGCGTTGTTCTGCGGTGGTGATGATTAAACGAATGCTGTGAACGGAGGTGAATAATTCAAAAGTGTCCCCTGCAGGAATCGAACCTGCAACTAGCCCTTAGGAGGGGCTCGTTATATCCATTTAACTAAGGGGACGAAGCGCCGGGATTATAGCGTTATTTTCGGCGCTCGTTAAGCTTGTACGGGCCAACTGCTTAATCTATAGCCATTTAGCGCTTTTTTGCCTCCTCGGCTGCACGAGCTTTCTTCTCATGACTCATGTCATTGCGAATCTGGGCATGGCTTAATAAAGCGAAAATAAAGGTCCCGCCGCATATGTTGCCGGCAAGCGTTGGCAGAGCAAAAGGCCAGATAAATTCCTGCCACGGTAGCGTCCCGTTAAATACCAGATAGAAAATCTCGACGCTGCCAACCACAATATGCGTGGTGTCCGCGAGGGCGATAAGCCAGGTCATCAGAATGATGACGACAATCTTTGCAGAACCTGCGGCAGGAAACATCCACACCATAGTGGCGACCAGCCAACCGGAGATAATTGCATTGGCAAACATCTCCAGCGGCGGGTTTTGCATGACCTTCAGGCTAATTTTAAGAAAGGCTTCGCGAGTGGGCTCATCGAACACAGGCATAACATCGAACGCCCAGGCCGCGATAGCGGTCCCGATTAAGTTACCTGCCAGCACAATCCCCCATAAACGTAACAGCAGGCCGATGTTGCCTGGCGTGGGTTTATGCATGATAGGCAGGACGGCGGTGACGGTGTTCTCGGTAAACAGCTGTTGGCGAGCGAGAATGACGATCACAAAACCAAAGGTATAACCAAGATTTTCCAGCAAGAAGCCGCCGGGAAGTTCGTTCAGATGGACATGGAAGATACCTTTGGCGACCAGCGAGGCCCCCATTGAAAGCCCGGCAGCAATCGCTGACCATAATAGCGCCATGGCATCGCGTTCGAGCTCTTTCTCGCCCTCCTGGCGAATCACTTCATGAGTGGCCATCGCCTGTGAAGGCAGGCGTTCTTCATCAACCTCAATTTCTTCACCATTCTGCTTTTCTTCACTCTCTACTTCAACATCCTCATTATCATGGTGAGTTTGCGGTTTCATAACTTTTCCTCAACGGCGGGTCTTTATTATAATCCTAGAGCGGTTTCGGCTGTTCGGGTCGGATAAGCTCCTAAATTCTTCACAATGACAAGATTAGCAATACGGAAATTGCAAAATGTGTATAGAATCGGGACACCAACAATGATGCTAAAAAGGCTATGCTGAAAGCAGGCACATGCTTACGGGCGATATCTTTATGGAGGCTGCTGTCCCCCGATAACCCCCAGCGATAGCTTAAATTAACAGGGAGACACCTATGAATTTTCGCCTGTCGGCGCTTGCGCTTGGCGCCACATTGCTGGTGGGATGCGCCAGTTCTAGTTCTGGCGATCGGCCGCAGGGGCGTTCAGATCCGCTTGAAGGCTTTAACCGTACCATGTTCAACTTCAACTTCAACGTTGTCGATCCCTATGTCCTTCGCCCCGTCGCGGTGGCGTGGCGTGATTACGTTCCGCAGCCGGCGCGTAACGGGCTGAGTAATTTTACCAGCAACCTCGAAGAGCCGGCGGTAATGGTGAACTCCTTCCTGAAAGGCGATCCCTATAAAGGAATGGTGCATTTTACGCGTTTCTTCCTGAACACCATCCTTGGTATGGGTGGCCTGGTTGATGTGGCCGGGATGGCGAATCCGAAACTACAGCGCGTTGAGCCTGCCCGCTTCGGTAGCACGCTGGGTCACTATGGCGTCGGCTATGGTCCATATGTGCAACTGCCTTTCTACGGCAGCTTCACCCTGCGTGATGAGGGTGGCGATATGGCTGATGACCTGTATCCGGTTCTTTCCTGGCTGACATGGCCGATGTCTATCGGCAAATGGATGGTTGAGGGCGTTGAAACGCGCGCGCAGCTGCTGGATTCAGACGGCTTGCTCCGTCAGTCCTCCGATCCGTATATTTTAATGCGTGAAGCCTACTTCCAGCGTCACGACTTTATCGCCAACGGCGGTAAACTTTCCCCGAATGAAAACCCGAACGCGCAGGCGATTGAGGGCGATCTCAAAGATATCGATTCACAGTAACCGACGGGTAGAAAGTAAAAAGGGTGAACATGATGTTCACCCTTTTTTGTGGCTTCACATTATCAGAAACGGTAGTTGAAGTTCGCGCCGTACAGCCAGGCTTTACCTTCTGATTTAAATGTATACGGCCCTTCTGTAAATTCAACGTGCTGACCGTGCATATAAGACACACCGACGTCGACTGAGGCATCTTTATTAAAGGCGTAAGTCGTACCGGCGCTGAGCCACAGGCGATCCTGGTCCGGAATAGAGATAGAGCGATTGGAAGCCGGGACCGGGCTATCATCAAAGGCGATACCGGTACGGAAGGTCCAGTTATCGTCGTGGTAATAGGTCGTACCCAGCGCGATACGGTAGGAATCTTTAAAACCTTCGTCCTTGTAGAACAGCGTTTCCCCACCGCTGGTTTTGGTCGCTTTCAGCTCCTGGAACTGGCTCCAGCTGGTGTATGCCAGGCTGTAGTGAACGGCCCATTTTGGCGCCACGCGGTTATAACCTGATACTTCCCACATTTCTGGCAGATTCAACGTCAGAGAACCGCCAATCGTGGAGCCGCCGGTGCCGTACGGCAGGCCCAGGCCCAGAGCGGAGTTGATGGGGTTGAGGGAAGACGGCAGGCTGCTCTTGTAATCCCCGTCAAAATCAACTTTGACTTCAGAGCGGTAGGTTAAGCCGTAGCGGTTGTTTTTATCGACTTCATATAAAATACCGGCATTCCAGCCAAAGCCCCATTCATCACCCTTCAGACGAGCAATTTGGGTGTCGCGGCTGATACCGCCGGCCTGTTGACCGATGGCCGCAGCCTGAGCCGGGGAGAGTTTGCCGGCTTTCACCATTCCCGGTAGCTGTGCGCCGATAATTTCCGGTAAATCACCCGCATAGCGCTCTAATTTTGCTCGAGCGTACACGGCGTCAAAGCCCAGACCAAAACTCCAGTGGTCGTTGAGACGATAAGCACCGCTCAGGTTCAGGTTGAGCGTTTCGAGATCGGTGGTACCGCCCATCGAGCCCGCGGCAAAATCGTTGTTGAACTCGGTGGCTAAACCATAGTTAGAGGTCAGGGAAGCTCCCCAACCGAACTGGTCGTTAATCGGCGCCACGAAGTGCAGATTTGGCACCCATGCGGTAGGCGCAATATTGTCCTGACTGGCGTCATTACCGATAACTGAACTACCGGTGACGTTGACATCAGGATCGACGAAAATAGCGCCGCCGGAGAAGGTTGGACGGTCGAACATCATGATTAACGCCGGGTTACGACTGGCGTTTCCCGCATCATCAGCAATAGCGCCTTCACCTGAATAGGCGCGACCAAGGCCCGATGAAGAGAATTCGTTTAGCTGAAAGCCTGCTGACCAGGCCTGGGTTGAAACGAGTGCTACAGCCACTGCAAGGGCAGATTGGGTAAGGCGGGTTTTCTGGCTCATGCCCATAACCTCATAGAGTTATTTTTATTTAAACAATGTTACATGCTGTAACAGGAGCGCGAAGTGTAGGGTCTGCTTTACGACAGAGAAATCAGACCAGTGCGCTGAGTATAGGTCTGACCAGATGATATGTTGCAAGTTTGTTTATAAGTTTTTTCAATTGTGATCTAAGAAACGCGATCCAGTTGGCAAATTTGCCCGGGTACCTGTTACCCAAAGTAGGCGCTTTTTGTTTTGGATCATTTTTAAGTGTGATTTCGGTCACTTATCCCGTTTGTCGCCATTAACGACTGGAGGCAGGCATGCCCGGGGCGTAAAATACGCACATTATTTGTCTGGCACCTTGAGTGCATATACAGAGGAAATCTACGATGAGTAAATGCAGTGCTGATGAAACCCCGGTTTGCTGCTGTATGGATGTTGGCACCATTATGGACAACACCGATTGCACCGCCTCTTATAGCCGCGTGTTTGCGAACCGTGCCGAAGCCGAAGAAACGCTCGCCGCATTAAGCGAAAGAGCGCGTAACGTTGAATCAGAGCCGTGCAAAATCACCCCGACCTTTACCGACGTTGATGGCGGCGTGAAGCTGGATATCGATTTCGTGTTCAGCTGTGAAGCTGAAACCCTGATTTTCCAGCTCGGCTTGCGTTAATCCTTCCCTTAATGCCCCTCATGGCAGGGGCGTTACCTTTTCTAATCAATGTGTTTTGGCTCCCACTTTTTCGGTTCCCCGATTGGCTTAATGTAAAATATTAGTTAAAACTGTTATCAGGTCAGACCACTTTGTTTTATCGGTTAACAGGGGAGCGTTATGAGTCAGGCATTACCGCTAGTCACCCGCCAGGGCGATCGTATCGCGATAGTCAGCGGTTTACGTACTCCGTTTGCCCGACAGGCGACGGCTTTTCACGGCGTGCCGGCCGTTGATTTAGGTAAGCTGGTGGTCGGCGAAATGCTGGCTCGCAGCAATATCCCCGCGGACATAATAGACCAGCTGGTATTTGGCCAGGTGGTGCAGATGCCGGAAGCGCCGAACATCGCCCGGGAAATTGTGCTGGGGACCGGCATGAGCGTGCATACCGATGCCTACAGCGTCAGCCGCGCCTGTGCGACCAGCTTTCAGGCGGTGGCCAACGTCGCGGAAAGCCTGATGGCAGGCACTATTCGCGCGGGTATCGCCGGCGGAGCCGACTCCTCTTCCGTATTACCTATTGGCGTCAGCAAAAAACTCGCCCGAACGCTTGTTGATGCCAACAAAGCTCGCACCCTGGGACAGCGTCTGAAGCTATTTTCTCGGCTGCGTTTTCGCGACCTTCTGCCCGTACCGCCAGCGGTTGCCGAATACTCAACCGGCCTGCGGATGGGCGATACCGCCGAGCAGATGGCGAAAACGTGGGCTATCACGCGCGAACGGCAGGATGCGCTGGCGCTGCGTTCACACCAGCTTGCGGCCAGAGCCTGGGAGGAAGGTAAGCTCTCGGCAGAAGTGATGACGGCGTACACGCCGCCGTTCCGTGAGCCGCTGGAACAGGATAATAATATTCGTAAAAATTCAACCCTAGCGGATTACCAAAAGTTACGCCCGGCCTTCGATCGTCAACACGGGAGCGTAACCGCCGCGAACAGTACGCCGCTAACCGATGGGGCGGCGGCGGTGATCCTGATGACCGAATCCCGGGCTAAAGAGCTGGGCCTTGTTCCGCTGGGCTATCTGCGAAGCTACGCTTTCACCGCGATTGATGTTCGCCAGGATATGCTGCTGGGCCCGGCGTGGTCGACGCCGCTGGCGCTGGAAAGAGCGGGGCTGACGCTGGCTGATTTGACCCTGATTGATATGCATGAAGCTTTTGCCGCGCAAACGCTGGCCAACCTGCAATGTATGGCCAGCGATCGCTTTGCCCGCGAAGTGCTTGGCCGCTCTCAGGCTACCGGGGAAGTGGACGAGAGCAAATTTAATGTGCTTGGCGGCTCGATTGCCTACGGTCATCCCTTTGCCGCCACCGGCGCGCGGATGATTACCCAAACGCTGCATGAACTGCGGCGGCGCGGCGGCGGATTTGGTCTGGTCACCGCCTGCGCGGCGGGTGGGTTGGGTTCAGCGATGGTTCTGGAGGCCGAATAATGGAAACCGTATCGGCATTTACGCTTGAGGTTCGCCCGGACAATATCGCCGTCATCACCATTGACGCGCCCGGTGAAAAAATGAATACCCTGAAAGCTGAGTTCGCCAGCGAGGTACGGGGGATCATCCGCCAGATCCGCGACAATAAGGAGCTGCGCGGCGCGGTGTTTATCTCGGCAAAAGCGGATAACTTTATCGCCGGGGCGGATATCAATATGATTGCCCGCTGCCATTCCGCGCAGGAAGCGGAGGCGCTTGCCCGTCAGGGCCAGCAAATCATGGCCGAGATCCACGGTCTGTCGATTCCGGTGATTGCCGCTATCCACGGCGCATGCCTGGGCGGCGGCCTTGAACTGGCGCTGGCCTGCCACGGGCGGGTATGCAGCGATGACGATAAAACCCGGCTTGGCCTCCCGGAAGTACAGCTGGGGCTGCTGCCCGGCTCTGGCGGAACTCAGCGTCTACCACGATTAATTGGCGTCAGCGGCGCGCTGGAGATGATCCTGACCGGTAAGCAGCTTCGCCCGCGTCAGGCCCTGAAGGCAGGGCTGGTTGATGAGGTGGTGCCGCAGACTATCCTGCTGCAAACCGCGATTGAACTGGCGCTCAAAGGTCGCCCGGCAAGCCGCGCTGTTCCGGCGCGCGAACGTATTCTCGCAGGCCCGTTTGGCCGCAGCCTGCTGTTTCGTCTGGTCGCGAAAAAGACGCATCACAAAACCCAGGGGAACTACCCGGCAACTGAGCGCATTCTGCAGGTGATTGAAACCGGACTGGCGCAGGGCTGCAGCAGCGGATACGCCGGGGAGGCCCGCGCTTTTGGCGAGCTGGCGATGACGCCGCAATCGCAGGCGCTACGGTCGATTTTTTTCGCCAGCACCGATCTGAAAAAAGATCGCGGCGCGAATGCTGATCCCGTCGCGCTGCGCAGCGTGGGCATTCTGGGCGGAGGACTTATGGGGGGCGGTATTGCTTACGTCACCGCCTGCAAAGGCGGATTACCGGTACGCATAAAGGACATCCAGCCGCGCGGGATAAATCACGCGCTGAAGTACAGCTGGGAGCTGCTCGATAAACAGGTGCGTCGCCGCTATCTGCGCGCCAGCGAGCGCGATCGCCAGATGGGGTTAATATCCGGTTCGCTGGATTATCAGGGATTCGCACATCGCGATGTGGTGATCGAAGCGGTGTTTGAAGATCTTGCGCTCAAGCAGAAGATGGTCAGCGAAGTTGAACAGCACTGCCGCCCGGAGACGATCTTTGCTTCTAATACGTCGTCTTTACCGATCGGCGAGATCGCGGCGCATGCAAGCAGGCCGCAGCGGGTCATCGGGCTTCACTTCTTTAGCCCGGTAGACAAAATGCCGCTGGTGGAGGTGATTCCGCATAGTGGTACGGATCGGCAAACAATTGCGACGGCGGTTAAGCTGGCGAAACTGCAGGGTAAAACGCCGATTGTCGTCGCCGATAAAGCGGGCTTTTATGTTAACCGCATTCTGGCCCCCTACATAAATGAAGCCATGCGCCTGTTGATGGAAGGCGAGCCGGTAGAGCATATTGATAACGCTTTGGTTAAATTCGGTTTTCCGGTTGGCCCTATTCAGCTCCTTGATGAAGTGGGAATCGATACCGGTACCAAAATTATCCCGGTGCTGGAGGCCGCATGGGGAGATCGTTTTAGCCCGCCTGCAAACATCATTAGTTCGATTCTGAATGACGATCGCAAAGGGAGAAAAAATAACCGGGGTTTCTATCTTTATGCGGCAAAAGGGCGTAAAAGCAAAAAACGGCCCGATCCTGCGATCTACGCTTTACTGGGTATTTCCTCACCGCAGGCGCGCTTGTCCGCGCAGCAGGTGGCGGAACGCTGCGTGATGATGATGCTTAACGAAGCGGCGCGCTGCTTCGATGAGCGAGTGGTTCGCAGCGCCCGCGATGGTGATATCGGCGCCGTATTTGGCATTGGTTTTCCGCCGTTTCTTGGCGGCCCGTTCCGCTATATGGATACCCTGGGAGCGGGGGAGGTCGCCGCGATATTGCAGCGCCTGGCTGCTCAGTACGGCCCGCGCTTTACACCATGTGACACTTTGTTACACATGGCCGAGCAGGGGGCGACCTTTTGGCCCGCTGAGGAACGTACGACCTAAGTTGTGGTCAAAGAAGGTAAATCCGGTAATGAACGGCGCTGCGCTTTGGCGATTTTGTAAGCAATAGTTGACTATACTTACGCCATTGAGGTAAAAAACAGCGTTTCATTCGTTGAATGGATCAGGCACAATGCCCGGCCACCGGGTCACCTGCGTATCGTCTACGTGGGTAAGACCGCGGTGCTTCTGGTTAACAAAAGCGGTGCAATATGCAAGTTTTTATCATGCGTCACGGCGACGCTGCCCTCGATGCAGCCAGTGACTCGGTTCGTCCATTAACCGTCTGCGGTTGCGATGAGTCTCGTCAGATGGCTACCTGGCTGAAAGGTCAAAAAGTGGATATTGAGCGGGTTCTTGTGAGTCCCTACCTGCGTGCAGAACAGACGCTGGAAATTGTTGGGGAGTGCATGAATCTGCCAAAAGATGTCGACGTGATGCCGGAACTCACGCCGTGCGGCGACGTTGGCATGGTTAGCGCTTATCTGCAGGCGCTGGCGAATGAAGGTGTGGCGACGGCGCTGGTCGTGTCTCACCTCCCTCTGGTGGGGTACCTCGTCTCAGAGCTGTGCCCGGGGGAAACTCCCCCGATGTTCACCACTTCGGCGATTGCCTGCGTCACGCTTGATGCCAGCGGCAAAGGCGAATTCAACTGGCAAATGAGCCCCTGCAATTTGAAGATGGCGAAGGCTATCTGATTCCCTCCGGGGCTGACGTTTACGGAAGCTCCGGCGGTTGCCACTCTTCAACTTCAATCAGAACCAGCAGTGCGGCGTCTCCGCCGTACTCTTTTGGTGCCTGATGAAACGCCATAATATGCGGGTGCTGGGCCAGCCACAGCGGCGTTTGCTGTTTGAGAATATGCTTTCCATGCCCGTGCATCACGCAGGCGCAGAATACGTGCTCGCGACGGCAGGCGGCAATCAAGGCTCCCAGTTCCTGCTTGGCCTGCTGCTGGGTTAAACCGTGCAGGTCGAGAAACAGCTCCGGCGAATAATCACCCCGACGCAGTTTTTTCAGCTCAAAATGGCTGACGTCCGAACGCACATACTTAACCGACCCTTCGGTATTCAGCAGCGGCTGAAACTCATCGGAAAAATAGTGGCTGTTATCCGCCTGCTCCTGGAGCAGCCGCTTGGGCGGTACTTCAGCGATTTTTTTACGCTGCGGGCGATGAACGATGGTGTCCTGCTTAATCTGACGCGTGCCGGTCATCAGCTGCCGGAACAATGCCTGATCCTCCTCGCTTAGCGATGTTTTCTTTTTCATTACCTGATCTCATTTTTTCTTTGCCGGTAGTTTACCCGACTCGCCACGCATCCAGGCAAGGAAAACCTATTTTTCCCCCTCAGCCTGACGTAAGAATGCTGATTTATCCCCGTCTTCGTGGCAAACTAGCCGCCGAATTTATAGCAGAGCGTGCCCTGGGGGATAGCGTGGATAAAATTTTTGTTGATGAAGCCGTTAATGAGCTTCATACCATTCAGGACATGCTGCGTTGGGCGGTAAGCCGCTTCAGCGCTGCAAATATCTGGTACGGACACGGCACCGATAACCCGTGGGATGAAGCCGTACAGCTGGTGATGCCTTCACTGTATCTGCCGCTTGATATTCCGGAAGATATGCGTACCGCGCGTCTGACTTCCAGCGAAAAACATCGCATCGTTGAGCGCGTCATTCGTCGTATTAACGAGCGCATTCCGGTCGCTTATTTGACCAACAAAGCCTGGTTCTGCGGCCATGAGTTTTACGTCGATGAACGCGTGCTGGTACCGCGCTCGCCGATTGGCGAACTCATTAACAACCATTTTTCCGGCCTGATTGACCACTATCCGCAGCACATCCTTGATATGTGCACCGGCAGCGGCTGTATCGCTATCGCCTGCGCTTACGCTTTCCCGGAAGCGGAAGTCGATGCGGTGGATATTTCCCCTGACGCGCTGGCCGTTACCGAGCAGAACGTGGAAGATCACGGCTTAATTCATAACGTTACGCCGATTCGCTCCGATCTGTTCCGCGATCTGCCGAAGGTGCAATACGATCTGATCGTGACCAATCCGCCGTACGTCGATGAAGAAGATATGTCCGACCTGCCGGGTGAATATCGCCATGAACCGGTCCTGGGGCTGGCTTCCGGTAGCGATGGTCTGAAGTTAACCCGCCGGATCCTCGCCTGCGCGCCGGATTATCTCAGCGATGACGGTATCCTGATTTGTGAAGTCGGTAACAGCATGGTACATCTGATGGAGCAATATCCTGACGTGCCATTTACCTGGCTGGAGTTTGAAAACGGCGGCGATGGCGTCTTTATGCTGACTAAACCGCAGCTGATTGCCGCCCGCGCGCATTTCGGTATTTATAAAGACTAAAACAACACGCAAACATAACGACAAAAACGGAGCCGTGATGGCAGGAAACACAATTGGACAACTCTTTCGCGTCACGACGTTCGGCGAGTCGCATGGCCTGGCGCTGGGCTGCATCGTTGACGGCGTGCCGCCAGGCATTCCGCTAACCGAAGCCGATCTCCAGCACGATCTCGATCGCCGTCGTCCGGGAACCTCACGCTATACCACCCAGCGCCGCGAGCCGGACCAGGTGAAGATCCTTTCCGGCGTATTCGAGGGGGTGACCACCGGGACCAGCATTGGCCTGCTGATTGAGAATACCGACCAGCGTTCTCAGGACTACGGCGCCATTAAGGACGTTTTCCGCCCGGGACACGCTGACTACACCTACGAGCAGAAATATGGCCTGCGCGACTATCGCGGCGGCGGTCGTTCCTCTGCGCGTGAAACCGCCATGCGCGTGGCCGCAGGGGCGATTGCCAAGAAATTCCTCGCCGCGAAATTTGGTATTGTGATTCGCGGTTGCATGACCCAGATGGGCGATATCCCGCTGGCGATAAAAGCGTGGGATCAGGTAGAGCAGAACCCGTTCTTCTGCCCGGATCCGGACAAAATCGAAGCGCTTGATGAACTGATGCGCGGCCTGAAAAAAGAGGGCGACTCCATCGGGGCGAAGGTCACCGTGGTGGCCGATGGCGTACCGCCGGGACTGGGCGAGCCGGTATTCGACCGTCTCGATGCCGATATCGCGCACGCGCTGATGAGCATCAATGCGGTGAAGGGCGTGGAAATTGGCGATGGTTTTGAGGTGGTGAAGCTGCGCGGCAGCGAAAACCGCGATGAAATTACCAAAGCGGGCTTCCAGAGCAACCACGCGGGCGGCATTCTCGGCGGCATTAGCAGCGGTCAGCAGATCGTGGCGAATATCGCGCTGAAGCCGACCTCCAGCATCACCGTCCCGGGTCACACGATCAATCGCTTTGGCGAAGAAGTTGAGATGATCACCAAAGGGCGTCACGATCCTTGCGTCGGTATTCGTGCGGTACCTATTGCCGAAGCGATGCTGGCGATCGTGTTAATGGATCACTTTATGCGTCAGCGCGCGCAAAATGGCGACGTGACGACATCAATTCCACGCTGGTCATAGATGAAAAACACCGTTATCGCACTGCTGGCGCTCCTCGCCAGCGGTACCAGCCTGGCGGCGACGCCGTGGCAGAAAATCACGCAGCCCGTTAGCGGCAGCCCGCAGTCCATCGGCGCGTTTGCCAATGGCTGTATAGTTGGCGCGCAGGCGCTGCCGTTAAACGCCACCGGCTATCAGGTGATGCGTACCGATCAGAACCGCTACTTCGGCCATCCGGACCTCGTGCAGTTTATTCAGCGTCTGAGCAATCAGGCGCACAATAAAGGCATGGGAACGGTGCTGATTGGCGACATGGGTATGCCGGCCGGTGGACGCTTTAACGGCGGCCACGCCAGCCATCAGTCCGGACTGGACGTCGATATTTTTCTTCAGCTGCCGCAGGCGCGCTGGAGTTCAGCTCAGCTGCTGAAGCCGCAGGCGCTGGACCTGGTGGCCCGCGACGGCAAACGCGTAGTGCCGTCGCTGTGGAGCCCGCAAATCAGCCAGCTGATTAAGATGGCGGCGCAAGATAGCGACGTTACGCGTATTTTCGTCAACCCGGCGATTAAGCAGCAGCTGTGCCTGGATGCCGGTAGCGATCGCGACTGGCTACGCAAAGTTCGCCCATGGTTCCAGCACCGAGCGCATATGCACGTGCGCCTGCGCTGCCCGGCCGGCAGCCTCGAGTGTGAAGACCAGGCCCCGCCTCCGGCGGGCGATGGCTGCGGTGCGGAATTGCAAAGCTGGTTTGAACCCCCTAAGCCAGGATCAACCCCTCCTGTGAAGAAGACGCCGCCTCCGCTGCCGCCTTCCTGCCAGGCGCTACTGGATGAGCATATTCTTTAATGGATAGTTTTATCGACGTTTTTATGGTGTCACCGACGGTACTGGTCGTACTGTTCTTCGTGGCCATTCTGGCGGGATTTATCGATTCACTGGCGGGCGGCGGCGGGTTATTGACCGTCCCGGCCCTGATGGCGGCGGGTCTTCCCCCTGCGCAGGCGCTGGCAACGAATAAGCTGCAGGCCTGCGGCGGGTCGCTGTCCGCCTCGCTTTATTTCATCCGCCGCAAGGTGGTGAATCTGGCCGACCAGAAGCTCAATATTCTGATGACCTTTCTCGGCTCGACGGGCGGCGCGCTGCTGGTCCAGCACGTCCAGTCCGATATTCTCAAGCAGATACTGCCAATCCTGGTTATCGGCATTGGCCTCTATTTTCTGCTGATGCCGAAGCTCGGCGAAGAGGACCGGCAGCGACGTCTGTACGGTCTGCCGTTTGCCTTGGTGGCTGGTGGCTGCGTCGGTTTTTACGACGGTTTCTTTGGTCCGGGCGCCGGATCTTTTTACGCGCTGGCTTTCGTCACCCTCGCGGGGTTCAATCTGGCGAAATCGACCGCGCATGCAAAATTGCTTAACGCGACGTCTAACGTTGGCGGCCTGCTGTTGTTTATTATTGGCGGCAAGGTGATATGGGCTACCGGCTTTGTGATGCTGGCCGGGCAATTTATCGGCGCCCGCGCGGGATCGCGGCTGGTGCTGAGCAAAGGACAGTCACTGATTCGACCGATGATCGTCGTGGTGTCGGCGGTGATGAGTGCAAAACTGCTTTATGACAGCCATGGACAGGAGTTCCTCCAGTGGCTGGGGATGAACTAATGAACAGCACGCATAAATATGAACAGCTGATCGAAATCTTCGACGGCTGTTTTGCTGAAGATTTTAATACCCGTCTGATTAAAGGCGATGACGAACCGATCTATCTTCCGGCAGATGATGACGTGCCTTACAACCGTATCGTCTTTGCCCACGGCTTTTACGCCAGCGGACTGCACGAGATATCGCATTGGTGCATTGCCGGGAAGGCGCGACGTGAGCTGGTAGATTTCGGTTACTGGTACTGCCCGGACGGTCGCGACGCGATGACCCAGTCTCAATTTGAAGACGTTGAGGTGAAGCCTCAGGCGTTTGACTGGCTGTTTTGCGTGGCGGCGGGATACCCATTTAACGTCAGCTGCGACAACCTGGAAGGGGATTTTGAGCCCGACCGGATCGCTTTTCAGCGGCGCGTGCATGCCCAGGTGATGACCTATCTGGAGCAGGGGATCCCTGAGCGTCCCGCGCGTTTCATTCAGGCGCTGCAAGAATATTACCAAACGCCGCCCTTGACGGCAGAACAGTTCCCGTGGCCGGAAGACCTGCACTAAGGCCACACTTTACATACTATGAGGAAAGAAGATGATCGCGGAGTTTGAATCACGCATTCTGGCGTTAATTGATGATATGGTCGACCACGCCAGTGATGACGAACTGTTTGCCGGCGGTTATCTGCGCGGCCACCTGACGCTGGCGGTGGCCGAGCTGGAAGGAGAGGGCGAGCATACTGCGCAAGCGGTACATGACAAGGTATCCCGGAGCCTGGAAAAAGCCATCAGCGCGGGCGAACTGTCGCCGCCGGATCAGGTTCTGGTGCAGGAAATGTGGAACAGTTTGTACCAGAAGGCGATGCAGAAATAGTTCTGCCCTCCGCCAAAGCCCGGCATTCGCTCAGCCGGGCTCTATTTCCCGCAATTATTTCACCGCTTTCCCTTTCAGCAGTTTTCTTACCCACAGCCTGTTAGGATTCAGCGCCGCCAGCGTTTCTTTATCCATAGGTAATGGCTCATTGCTCATTTGCGACGCCAGAATTTCAGCCGCCAGCGGCGCGGAGCACAGGCCGCGCGACCCCAGCGCGCCCAGCATATACAGGTTGCGGTAAACCGGCGCTTCTCCGGCCTGCTCCTGACGTTCAGCCAGAGAGGCATATTCGCGTAAGGTGGCCTCATAATCAGGTACGCTGCCGACCATCGGCAAATGATCGCGGGTTGCGCAGCGCACGCCGCTGCGGGCCTGATTAGCGCTCACGTCTACCTCCCGCGTCCATTCCGCCTGCGGGAAACAGTCAATCAGGCGCTGGCGATTCTGCTGCTGATCCTCGGCGCTAAACGCGGCCTCTGCCTGTCCGCGGTGGTAGCTTGCGCCAATGCAGTGTTGCTGATTATGCGGGTTTTGCGGCGTCAGGTAGCCGTTGTAGCACAGGACCTGGCGCAATTTCGATAGCCCTGGCGTCGTCGGAATATGGCTAACCTGACCGGCAACCGGATACATGGGAAGATGCTCCGTCTGGCTAAAGCGGGTCAGCTGATGGCCGTTGGCCAGCACCACGACCTCGTGGTACTGCCGCTGGTTTAATTGCCAGCCGTTGTTGTCTGCGCTGAGATCCGTGACCGGATAATCGTAGCGCACGCGCAATCCGCGAGTGGCGGCGAGGGCCAGCAGTTCAGCGGTTAACTGCTGCGGACAAAGCCAGCCGCCGGCAGGATAGGCGATGCCCCCGCAGCCGGTTTCCACACCGGTTTGTTGCGCAGTGGTTCGGGCATCCACGGCGACGGCGATTTCCGGCGGCAGGTTAAGCGCAATCATCTGGGCGATTTTCTGCGCGCTTTTCGTATCCCAGCCCAGCTGCGTCACGCCGCACCAGTCATGATCGAACATCACCGGCAGAGCGTCATACACGCGGCGGGCGAAAGTAAATGCCGCCGGGAAGAAGCGGGCCAGGGCGGGATCGTGCTGGCTGAGCAGCGGATAGAGCGCGCCCTGGCGGTTTCCGGATGCGCCTTCAGCCGGCGCGCTGTCGGCGCAGTATAACGTTACCTGCCATCCGCGGCGCAGCAGCGCCAGCGCGAGCAGGGCGCTGGCGATCCCCCCGCCGATAATCGCGGCATCGCGCTGTTCCGTACCGCTGCGGGCAAACCACGGCGCGCGCGCGGGGATCTCCGGCGTTTCACGCATTTCGCCGGTCAGCATTTCGCGCTTGCGGCCAAAACCCTTGCGCTTCTGCATGCTGAAACCGGCCTCCTGCAGGCCGCGGCGCACAAAGCCGGCGGAGGTGAATGTGGCCAGGGTACCGCCGGGTCTTGCCAGACGAGCCATCGCCGCAAACAGCTCCGCCGTCCACATGTCCGGGTTTTTTGCCGGGGCAAAGCCATCAAGAAACCAGGCGTCCACCTGCTGATTAAGCGAATCATCGAGCTCGTTGGTCAGTTCATTAATATCGCCAAACCACAAATCCAGCGTGACCCGCCCTTCATCCAGCAGCAGACGATGGCAGCCCGCGATGGGCAGAGGCCACTGCGCCTGCAGCTGCTCGGCCCAGGTTGCAAGCTCCGGCCAGCGCTGGTGGGCAAGGCGCAGGTCCTCCGCTTTCAGCGGAAATTTTTCGAAACTGATGAAATGTAATCTTTGCAGGGTAGCTTCTGGATTATCGCGGTGAAAAACGTCAAACGCCTGCCACAGCGTGAGGAAATTCAGGCCGGTACCGAACCCGCTTTCGGCAACCACAAAGAACGGACGTGCATGCTCAGGGAAGCGTTCCCTGAGCTGGTTTCCGTCGAGGAAAACGTAGCGCGTCTCTTCCAGACCGTTGTCATTGGAAAAGTAGACATCGTCAAAATCTCGGGAAACAGGTGTACCCTCAGCGTTGAATTCCAGGTTGGCGGGTTGTATGGCGTTTTGTTTCACGTAAGTTACTCGAATCACAAGGCGTAGAACGATCTTAACGATGTGTGCCTGAGGGCGCAAATTTATACACAAATTGGCTGATCGGACTTGTTCGGCGTACAAGTGTACGCTATTGTGCGACTCGAAACTTAATATAGTGCGACTTACAGAGGTATTGAATGAAACGTGCAGTGATTACTGGCCTGGGCATCGTTTCCAGTATTGGTAATAACCAGCAGGAAGTCCTGGCATCTCTGCGTGAAGGACGCTCCGGGATCACTTTCTCTGAAGAGTTTAAAGATTCAGGAATGCGCAGCCACGTATGGGGCAACGTCAAACTGGACACCACCGGCTTGATCGACCGTAAAGTGGTTCGTTTCATGAACGATGCCTCTATCTATTCCTATCTTTCCATGCAGCAGGCAATTGAAGATGCTGGCCTGAAAGATGAAGTCTATCAGCAAAACCCGCGCGTGGGCCTGATTGCCGGTTCTGGCGGTTCTTCTAAATCTCAGGTTTTCGGCGCTGATGCAATGCGCAGCCCGCGCGGTCTGAAAGCGGTTGGCCCCTACGTGGTGACCAAAGCGATGGCGTCCGCGGTATCCGCTTGCCTTGCAACACCGTTCAAAATCTACGGCGTGAACTACTCCATCAGCTCCGCCTGTGCGACTTCCGCACACTGCATCGGTAACGCTGTTGAACAAATCCAGCTGGGCAAACAGGACATCGTGTTTGCCGGCGGCGGCGAAGAGCTGTGCTGGGAAATGGCGTGTGAATTCGACGCGATGGGCGCGCTGTCCACCAAATACAACGAAACGCCAGAAAAAGCGTCTCGTACCTATGACACCCACCGTGATGGTTTCGTTATCGCGGGCGGCGGCGGTATGGTTGTGGTTGAAGAGCTGGAACATGCTCTGGCGCGCGGCGCGCACATCTATGCTGAAATCGTTGGCTACGGCGCAACGTCCGATGGCGCAGACATGGTTGCCCCGTCCGGTGAAGGCGCGGTTCGCTGCATGAAGATGGCGATGGACGGCGTTGATACGCCGATTGACTACCTGAACTCCCACGGTACTTCTACCCCGGTAGGCGATGTGAAGGAGCTGGGGGCGATTCGTGAAGTCTTCGGTGATAACAGCCCGGCGATCTCCGCGACCAAAGCGATGACCGGCCACTCCCTGGGCGCCGCTGGCGTACAGGAAGCTATCTACTCCCTGCTGATGCTGGAACACGGCTTTATTGCGCCGAGCATCAACATCGAAGAGATGGACGAGCAGGCAGCCGGCCTGAATATCGTGACCGAGCCGACCGAACGCGCGCTGACGACCGTGATGTCTAACAGCTTCGGCTTTGGCGGGACTAACGCCACGCTGGTCATGCGCAAATACCGCGCATAACGAACACGCTTTACAAGGGGAGCCAACGGGCTCCCTTTTTTGTATTCTTGACAGACCCCCGGGAGAAAAGGCAAACTCCTGGCACAACATTATTCTCTCAGATAATGCGTAAGCGTTTAACGTCATCCAACGCGCCTTAACCCTGATAATCAGGTGGAGAGGGCGTGGTCTCACCTCGCCTTACTCTGCGAACTGGAGTAAAGCATGTCCGCAGTCACTGAAACAAAACGCACTCCTTCAGCGAATGGTTCGCTGTTTCGGATCACGTTCGCCGTTTTTCTCACCTATATGACCGTCGGCCTGCCGCTACCGGTTATCCCTTTGTTTGTCCATCAGGAACTGGGATTTGGCAATACCATGGTTGGCGTCGCCGTCGGTATCCAGTTTCTGGCGACCGTATTAACCCGCGGCTATGCCGGCCGCCTTGCCGATCAGTACGGCGCCAAACGCTCTGTCCTGCAGGGGATGTTGGCCTGCGCGCTGGCGGGGGGCGCCTGGCTGTGCGCCGCGCTGCTGCCGGTGCCGGTCATGGCGAAGTTTAGCCTGCTGGTGCTTGGCCGTCTGATCCTGGGTTTTGGTGAAAGCCAGCTGCTCACCGGTAATTTAAGCTGGGGGATGGGGCTGGTGGGGCCCATGCGTTCCGGTAAAGTCATGTCGTGGAACGGTATGGCGATATACGGCTCTCTGGCGGCCGGGGCGCCGCTGGGGCTGCTGATCTACAGCCATTACGGCGTCGCGGCGCTAGCCTGCGTCACCATGGTGCTGCCGTTAGTGGCCTGGGCGATTAACGGCACGGTGCGTAAAATTCCTGCTCACGGCGGCGAGCGGCCGTCGCTGTGGAGCGTGGTGGGAATGATCTGGCGGCCCGGTATCGGTCTTGGCCTTCAGGGCGTTGGCTTCGCGGTAATTGGCACATTTGTCTCTTTGTATTTCGCCAGCAACGGCTGGGCGATGGCCGGTTTTACGCTGACCGCGTTTGGCGGGGCGTTTGTCCTGATGCGCGTACTGTTTGGCTGGATGCCGGACCGCTTCGGCGGGGTGAAAGTGGCCATCGTTTCGCTGCTGATTGAAGCGATAGGCCTGGCGCTGCTCTGGCAGGCGCCCAATGCCTGGATCGCGCTGGCGGGGGCGGCGCTCACCGGCTGCGGATGCTCGCTTATCTTCCCGGCGCTGGGCGTCGAGGTCGTGAAGCGGGTACCGCCGCAGGTACGAGGAACGGCGCTTGGCGGCTATGCCGCGTTTCAGGATATCTCTTACGGCGTCACCGGCCCGCTTACCGGGCTGCTGGCGACGTCGTTGGGCTACTCATCCGTCTTCCTGGCCGCGGCAATATGCGCCGTGCTGGGGATCCTGGTTAGCCAGGTGTCGCTGCGTAAGTAGCGCTTCATTCGGCCCGGCGGCATGCGGGCCGATGATATCTCCTTAAATCACCAGCCACAGCAGGGCAAGCACCACGATAGCTGCCAGCGCGATAACCCACGGTTTTTTCAATGCCAGCCACGGTGAGGCGGGAGGCGCCTGAACCGGCGGGATCGCCAGCGTCTCCTGGGCTCTGGCGACCCTGAGCACGAAAATTTTGTTGAGCAGCGTCAGCAGCTGCGCCGCGCTGAGCGGCGTTTGCGCCGTCGCGTGCCAGTGGGTTTGGGCAAAATCCATCACTCTTTGCCATTCCGCGGCTTCAAGCGGCTGTTTTAATGCGGCCTGCAGCGAGGTCAGCGTCGGCGCAGCCTGCGAACTGAGCGTTTGCCGCGCATGTAGCCAGTACGAGAGGGGAGTGAAGTGGGTCGCCGGGATCAGCTCTCCGCTCTTGACGCCGCTTAGCTCCAGCATGGATTGCCAGATAAGCTTGCTGGACTCGCCGGTGGCCGCCGCGAGTTTGGTCACCTGCTGATTGAGCGTGTTGTGCTCCGCGGGCAGCAGCGGACGATGCGTTGGCGGGCGCTGCTGCGGCTGAGGAATCGAGAGCTGGCCGCTTTGCAGGAGCTGCAGAACATTCTCCAGCTGCGGCTGGGACAAGGCATGCAGGGCGGTTTGACCGTCATGCTGACGAATATAATCGCTGACCGCCTGGCGATTGTTGCCCTGATTCAGCAGCTCGCTCAGCTGCGCCAGGATTTGCCGACGGTGATGATTTTGCTGGGCGAGGATTAGGCGCTGGTTCAGGCTGTTCTCGGCGGCGGCAAAATGGCTTGCCAGCAGCGGCGCGTCGTTTTTCAGGCTCAGATCGTGTTTTACGCAGGCCCACACTTCCGCGTTTTGCTGGGATGTTAAAGCCACCAGGCGCGTAATGAGCCGCTCAAGCGCGGTACGCTGCTGAGTGGTGAGCGGAGGTTCGCCTGAGCCCGGAGGGCGATCGGACATACCTGAAACGGGTTGCGTCATGATTAATCCTTTGCGTATTGCTGTACTAAATTACTGTACTAAGGGCCGGGTGGTGATGTTCCTGGCGGGCAGATTATGGCACACTTCCCCGGTTTACTCTCGCTCTCAGACAGGTACTGAACCGTGAAAATCCTCGTTGATGAAAATATGCCCTATGCGCGCGAGCTTTTTAGCCGCCTGGGGGAAGTGAAGGCCGTTGCAGGTCGCCCTGTCCCGGTTGAAGCGCTAAATGACGCCGATGCGCTGATGGTGCGATCCGTCACCAAAGTTAACGAAGCGCTACTTTCTGGCAAAGCGATCAAATTTGTTGGCACCGCGACGGCGGGTACCGATCATGTCGATCAGGCGTGGCTACAGCAGGCGGGAATCGGTTTTTCCGCGGCGCCGGGCTGCAACGCTATCGCGGTGGTGGAATATGTGTTTTCCGCGCTGCTCATGCTGGCCGAGCGTGACGGTTTTGCGCTGGCCGACCGTACCGTCGGGATCGTGGGCGTCGGCAACGTGGGCGGGCGTCTGCAAAAACGCCTTGAGGCGCTGGGAATCAAAACGCTGCTCTGCGATCCGCCGCGCGCCGATCGCGGCGACGAGGGGGATTTCCGCTCTCTTGACGAGCTGGTGCAGGACGCGGACATTTTGACGTTCCATACCCCGCTCTATAAGGAAGGGCAGTACAAGACGCTGCACCTAGCGGATGAGGCGCTGATTCGCCGCCTGAAGCCGGGGACGATTTTAATCAACGCCTGCCGTGGTCCGGTGGTGGATAACGCCGCGCTGCTGCAGCAGCTGCAGGCCGGGCAGGCATTAAGCGTGGTGCTGGATGTCTGGGAGCCGGAGCCGGATCTGAATACCGAATTGCTCAAGCGGGTGGATATTGGTACGCCGCATATTGCCGGCTATACCCTTGAAGGCAAAGCGCGCGGTACGACGCAGGTTTTTGAGGCCTACAGCGCGTTTATTGGTCATCCACAGCAGGTGGCGCTGGACACGTTGCTACCGGCGCCGGAGTTTGGCCGCATTACGCTGCACGGGCCGCTCGATCAGGCAACGCTAAAACGGCTGGCGCATTTGGTGTATGATGTGCGCCGCGATGATGCGCCGCTGCGAAAAGTCGCGGGCGCTGCGGGCGAGTTCGACAAACTGCGCAAAAATTATCAGGAACGCCGTGAATGGTCTTCGCTGTACGTACAGTGCAGCGATGCGCAGGCGGCGACGCTGTTGCGCCAGCTGGGCTTTAACGCCGTTCATCATCCTGTTCGTTAATATCATCTTAATGCTCCTGCTGGATAATCCGGCAGGGCCGCTTTTTTCTGGAGTACACCACCATGTCTGAAGGCTGGAATATTGCCGTACTGGGCGCAACGGGCGCCGTAGGCGAAGCCCTGTTCGAAACGCTTGCCGATCGTCAGTTCCCGGTGGGGGATATTTATGCGCTGGCGCGTAGCGATAGCGCCGGTGAACATCTGCGTTTTTCGGGCAAGTCGGTTATCGTTCAGGATGCGGCGGAATTTGACTGGACCCAGGCCCAGCTGGCCTTTTTTGCCGCCGGTGTAGAGGCCTCCGCCGCGTATATCGAAGACGCCACTAACGCGGGCTGCCTGGTGATTGATTTAAGCGGTCTGTTTGCGCTGGAGCCGGACGTGCCGCTGGTGGTGCCGGATGTTAACCCGTTCGTACTGGCGGATTACCGCAATCGCAACGTTATCTCGGTCGCGAATAGCCTGACCAGCCAGCTGCTGTCGGCGTTGAAACCGTTGATCGATCGGGGCGGCCTGGCGCGTATCAGCGTGACCAGCCTGCTTTCCGCTTCCGCTCACGGTAAAAAAGCGGTCGATGCCCTCGCGGGGCAGAGCGCCAAATTGCTTAACGGTATTCCGATCGACGAAGATGATTTCTTCGGTCGTCAGCTGGCGTTCAATATGCTGCCGCTGCTGCCCGATCGTGAAGGAAGCGTGCGTGAAGAGCGCCGTATCGTCGATGAGGTCCGCAAAATCCTGCAGGATGATGGCCTGATGATCTCCGCAAACGTCGTTCAGTCGCCGGTGTTTTACGGCCATGCGCAGATGGTGAGTTTTGAAGCGCAGCGTCCGCTGGCCGCCGAAGAAGCGCGCGATGCCTTTAGCCTTGGCGAAGATATCGAACTGTCCGAAGAGGGCGAGTTCCCGACGCAGGTCGGCGATGCTTCCGGTAACGCCCGCCTCTCCGTCGGCTGCGTGCATAACGACTACGGTATGCCTGAGCAGGTGCAGTTCTGGTCCGTCGCCGATAACGTCCGTTTTGGCGGCGCGCTGATGGCGGTGAAAATCGCTGAGAAGCTGGTTCAGGAGTATTTGTACTGATGTCTGAGATGGAGCAGCCGCCGGTCTACAAAATCGCGCTGGGCATCGAATACGATGGCAGCAAGTACTACGGCTGGCAGCGGCAGAACGAAGTCCGCAGCGTACAGGAGAAGCTGGAAAAGGCGCTCTCGCAGGTAGCGAACGAGCCTGTTAACGTTTTTTGCGCGGGCCGTACGGATGCCGGCGTTCACGGTACCGGTCAGGTCGTGCATTTTGAAACCCGCGCGCAGCGTCAGGATGCCGCATGGACGCTGGGCGTAAATGCGAATTTGCCCGGCGACATTGCGGTGCGCTGGGTAAAGCCGGTTCCACCGGATTTTCATGCCCGCTTCAGCGCCACGGCGCGTCGCTATCGTTATGTTATCTATAATCATCGTCTGCGGCCGGCGGTATTGAGCCGCGGCGTAACCCATTATTACCTCCCGCTGGATGCGGAGCGGATGCAGCGCGCCGCTCAGTGTCTGCTGGGAGAGAATGATTTCACCTCGTTTCGTGCGGTACAGTGCCAGTCGCGCACGCCGTGGCGCAACGTGATGCATATTAACGTCACCCGTTATGGTGCATATGTGGTGGTGGACATCAAAGCGAATGCCTTTGTACATCATATGGTAAGGAACATTGTCGGCAGTCTGATGGAAGTAGGTGCCGGTAACCAGCCAGAGAGCTGGATTGCAGAACTTCTGGCGGCAAAAGACAGGACGCTTGCCGCCGCAACGGCAAAGGCGGAAGGATTGTATCTGGTGTCGGTGGACTATCCGGCCCGCTACGACCTCCCGGTCATGCCGATGGGCCCGCTGTTTCTGGCGGACTAACCGGGTTATTAAGGGCTAACGCAAACTATGGACCTGATTCACTTTTTAATTGATTTTATCCTGCATATTGATGTGCATCTGGCTGAGCTGGTCGCGGAGTACGGCATTTGGGTATACGCGATTTTATTCTTGATTCTGTTCTGCGAAACCGGCCTGGTGGTCACGCCGTTCCTGCCGGGGGATTCGCTGCTGTTTGTGGCAGGCGCGCTCTCCGCGCTGCCGACCAACGATCTCAACGTGCATTTAATGGTGCTGCTGATGGTCATTGCCGCGATTGTTGGCGATGCCTTGAACTACACGATTGGCCGGCTGTTTGGCGAAAAGCTCTTCAGTAATCCCAATTCGAAAATTTTCCGCCGCAGCTACCTGGATAAGACCCATAGCTTCTACGAACGCCACGGCGGTAAGACCATCATCCTGGCCCGTTTCGTGCCGATCGTCAGAACGTTTGCGCCGTTTGTGGCGGGAATGGGGCATATGTCCTATCGTCATTTTGCGATGTATAACGTTGTTGGCGCGCTGCTGTGGGTACTGTTATTTACCTACGCGGGTTATCTGTTCGGCGATTTGCCGATCGTCCAGGAAAACCTTAAGCTGCTGATCGTGGCGATTATCGTCCTGTCCGTATTGCCGGGCGTGATTGAAGTCATCCGCCACAAGCGGGCGGCGGCGAAACAGGCGAAATAACGCGGCGACGATCTTCGGGCGGTATGCCGCCGCCCGAAGAGTGAAGTGTGAGCGGTTCGACCACTTTTTTATCCCATGTTACGGGATGTTATGATTTAATGTGCAACATTCATGGTCTGTGAGGGGCAAAAATGGCATTATGCGCCCCTTGCGACAAAACTGGCATCGACCAGGTTCAGGTAGAAAGGTTATCAATGAGCTGGATTGAACGAATTAAAAGCAATATAACCCCCACCCGTAAGGCAAGTATCCCTGAAGGTGTATGGACCAAGTGCGACAGCTGCGGTCAGGTATTGTACCGCGCAGAGCTGGAGCGCAACCTGGAGGTTTGCCCTAAGTGCGATCACCACATGCGTATGTCGGCGCGCAACCGCCTGCATAGCCTGCTGGACGAAGGTTCCCTCGTGGAGCTGGGAAGCGAGCTCGAGCCGAAAGATGTGCTGAAGTTCCGCGATTCGAAAAAGTATAAAGACCGTCTGGCGTCCGCCCAGAAAGAGACCGGCGAAAAAGACGCGCTGGTGGTCATGAAAGGCACCCTGCATGATATGCCGGTTGTTGCCGCCGCTTTCGAATTCTCCTTTATGGGTGGGTCGATGGGCTCCGTGGTCGGCGCGCGCTTTGTTCGCGCGGTTGAGCAGGCTCTGGAAGACAACTGCCCGCTGATTTGCTTCTCCGCATCCGGCGGCGCCCGTATGCAGGAAGCGCTGATGTCGCTGATGCAGATGGCGAAAACCTCCGCTGCGCTGGCGAAAATGCAGGAGCGCGGCTTGCCGTATATCTCCGTGCTGACCGACCCAACCATGGGCGGCGTGTCTGCGAGCTTTGCGATGCTGGGCGATCTCAACATCGCTGAGCCAAAAGCGCTGATCGGCTTTGCCGGCCCCCGCGTTATCGAGCAGACCGTTCGCGAGAAGCTGCCGCCGGGATTCCAGCGCAGCGAGTTCCTGATTGAGAAAGGGGCGATCGACATGATCGTACGCCGCCCGGAAATGCGTCTGAAGCTGGCCAGCATTCTGGCGAAGCTGATGAACCTTCCGGCGCCAAATCCGGAACCTGCTCACGAAGGTGAGGTGGTGCCACCGGTGCCGGATCAGGAACCAGAGGCCTGATAATGCAGAGGGCAGGCCTGACGGCGCTGCCCTTTTTTTTACGCGTAGTTATCCTAACTCTTGCCGGACATCATGGAAAAACAACCTATTCCTCAGGCCACGTCGCCCCTGGCTACGTGGCTTTCTTATCTGGAACATCTGCACAGCAAAACTATCGATCTCGGGCTGGCGCGCGTCAGCGAGGTCGCGCAGCGGATGGCGGTAATGAAACCTGCGCCGTTTGTCTTTACGGTGGCGGGGACCAACGGCAAAGGCACCACCTGCCGTACCCTGGAGTCGGTGCTGATGGCGGCGGGCTATAAGGTTGGCGTTTACAGTTCGCCGCATCTGGTGCGCTACACAGAGCGGGTGCGGGTGCAGGGCGAAGAGCTGGCGGAGCTCGCGCATACGACCTCTTTTGCCGAAATTGAAGCCGCGCGCGGCGAGATTTCCCTGAGCTATTTTGAGTTTGGCACCCTCTCCGCGCTGTGGCTGTTTCAGCAGGCGCGGCTGGATGTGGTGATTCTTGAGGTGGGCCTGGGCGGCCGCCTGGATGCGACCAATATCGTCGATGCTGACGTGGCGGTGGTGACCAGTATTGCTCTCGACCATACCGACTGGCTGGGGCCCGATCGCGAAAGCATCGGTCGCGAAAAGGCGGGGATTTTCCGCCCTGGTAAACCGGCTGTCGTCGGCGAACCCGATATGCCGTTGACCATCGCTGAGGTGGCGAGCGAAAAAGGGGCGCGGCTCCTGCGCCGTGACGTTGACTGGCAGTATGACGCCAGTGAACAAGGCTGGTCCTTCCGCGATCGTCAGGGGGCGTTAAGCGATCTGCCGCTGCCGCAGGTCCCGCTGCCGAATGCGGCTACGGCGATTGCGGCCTTGCGCGCCAGCGGGCTTAAGGTAAACGAGCAGGCGATGCGCGATGGCGTTCAAAACGCGATGCTGCCGGGGCGTTTCCAGATAATCAGCGATGCTCCCCGGACGATCCTGGATGTTGCCCATAATCCGCATGCGGCGGCCTATCTCGCCGGGCGTCTCAAAACCTTATCGAAAACGGGGCGCGTGCTGGCGGTTATTGGTATGCTGCATGACAAGGATATCGCGGGAACGCTGGCAAATTTACAGGCCGAAGTTGACGACTGGTACTGCGCGCCGCTGGAAGGTCCGCGCGGAGCCACGGCGGAGCAGCTGCTGGAACATTTGCGCGCAGGTAAAGTCTATACTAGCGTCGCTGAGGCGTGGCATGCCGCGATGGCGGACGCCGGGCCTGAAGATACGGTGCTGGTGTGTGGTTCATTCCATACGGTGGCGCATGTAATGGAAGAAATAGACGCGGGGAGAATCGGTGGCGAGTAAGTTTCAGAACCGTTTAGTCGGGACGATTGTGCTGGTGGCGCTGGGGGTGATTATCCTGCCAGGGCTGCTGGATGGTCAGAAAAAACATTATCAGGATGAGTTTGCCGCCATTCCGCTGGTGCCAAAACCGGGGGATCGCGATGAGCCGGATATGCTGCCAGCGGCGACCCAGGCGCTGCCTTCGCAGCCTCCTGAAGGGGCGGCGGAAGAGGTGAGGGCCGGCGATGCCGCTGCGCCATCGCTGGATCCGTCGCGGATACCGGTGAACAACAACAGTTTTGATGTGGTGCAGGAGCCGGTGGTCGCACCGAAACCACAGCCAAAACCTCAGCCGAAGCCGGTAGAGAAGCCGCAACCGCAACCGCAACCACAGCAGCAGCAGGTTGCGGCGCAGACGCCGCCGCCTAAACCGCAGCAGCAGGCTGAAATTCCGGCACCGACCGGTAAAGCCTATGTGGTGCAGCTTGGGGCGCTGAAGAACGCCGATAAGGTCAACGAGATTGTCGGTAAGCTGCGCGCTTCCGGCTTTAAAGTTTACACGTCGCCTTCGACGCCGGTGCAGGGTAAAATTACCCGTATTCTCGTGGGGCCGGATACCTCGAAGGATAAGCTGAAAGGTCAGCTTGGTGAGCTGAAGCAGCTTTCGGGACTTAGCGGCGTGGTCATGGGCTACAGTCCGAACTAACTCTCTCTTTTTTAAAGGAGTAGAGTGCTGAAACCCCTGTCTGACGCGCCCTGAAGAGGCGAAAGGCAGTATGGCGTTGAATGTTTTTTCAGCGCCATTTTTATTTCTGTAGGGCACGGAAATCCCTACGCAAACGTTTTCTTTTTCTGTTAGAATGCGCCCCGAACCGGACGACAGGGCGTAAAATCGTGGGACGTATATGGTCTGGATTGATTACGCCATAATTGCGGTGATTGGTTTTTCCTCGCTGGTTAGCCTGATCCGCGGCTTTGTTCGTGAAGCTTTATCGCTGGTAACCTGGGGATGCGCTTTCTTTGTTGCCAGTCATTACTACACTTACCTGGCTGTCTGGTTCACGGGCTTTGAAGACGAACTGGTCCGAAATGGGATTGCTATCGCGATACTGTTTATCGCAACGCTTATCGTCGGCGCTATCGTTAACTTTGTGATAGGTCAGCTGGTGGAAAAAACCGGCCTGTCGGGAACCGACAGGGTGTTAGGGATCTGCTTTGGCGCCCTGCGCGGGGTGCTAATCGTCTCGGCGATTCTGTTCTTTCTCGATAGCTTTACCGGTATGGCGAAAAGCGAAGACTGGCAAAAGTCTGAGCTTATCCCGCAGTTCAGTTTCGTTATCAGATGGTTCTTTGACTATCTGCAGAGCTCGTCAAGTTTCTTGCCCAAAGCATAAGCGTTGGGATGTAGCTTAACGAGGAAAAGACGTATGTGCGGTATTGTCGGTATCGCCGGTGTTATGCCGGTAAACCAGTCGATTTATGACGCGTTAACGGTGCTTCAGCATCGTGGCCAGGATGCCGCAGGCATCATCACCATTGATGCGAACAACTGTTTCCGTTTGCGTAAGGCGAACGGTCTGGTGAGCGACGTTTTTGAAGCTCGCCATATGCAGCGTATGCAGGGCAATATGGGTATTGGTCACGTTCGTTACCCGACGGCTGGCAGCTCCAGCGCCTCCGAGGCACAGCCTTTCTACGTCAACTCGCCGTACGGCATTACGTTGGCGCACAACGGTAACCTGACTAACGCTCACGAGCTGCGTAAAAAGCTGTTTGAAGAAAAACGCCGCCACATCAACACCACCTCTGATTCCGAAATCCTGCTCAATATCTTCGCCAGCGAGCTGGACAACTTCCGCCACTATCCGCTGGAAGCAGACAACATTTTTGCGGCGATCGCCGCCACCAACCGCCAGATTCGCGGCGCTTATGCCTGCGTGGCGATGATTATCGGTCACGGCATGGTCGCTTTCCGCGACCCGAACGGCATTCGTCCGCTGGTGCTGGGCAAGCGCGATATCGGCGATGGCCGCACCGAGTATATGGTCGCCTCGGAAAGCGTGGCGCTGGATACGCTGGGCTTTGAGTTCCTGCGCGACGTGGCGCCTGGTGAAGCGGTGTATATCACCGAAAAAGGCCAGCTGTTTACTCGCCAGTGCGCGGAAAACCCGGTCAGCAACCCGTGCCTGTTCGAGTACGTCTATTTTGCGCGTCCTGACTCCTTCATCGACAAAATTTCCGTTTACAGCGCCCGCGTCAATATGGGCACGAAGCTGGGCGAGAAAATTGCCCGCGAGTGGGAAGATCTGGATATCGATGTGGTCATTCCCATTCCGGAAACCTCCTGCGATATCGCGCTGGAAATTGCCCGCATCCTCGATAAGCCGTATCGCCAGGGGTTTGTTAAAAACCGCTACGTTGGCCGTACCTTTATCATGCCGGGTCAGCAGCTGCGCCGTAAGTCCGTGCGCCGTAAGCTTAACGCCAACCGCGCCGAATTCCGCGATAAGAACGTGCTGCTGGTGGATGACTCCATCGTGCGCGGCACCACCTCTGAGCAGATTATCGAGATGGCGCGCGAAGCCGGGGCGAAGAAAGTGTATCTGGCCTCCGCTGCGCCGGAAATTCGCTTCCCGAACGTGTATGGCATCGATATGCCAACCGCCAATGAGCTGATAGCCCACGGGCGTGAGGTAGATGAGATCCGCCAGATCATCGGCGCCGATGGCCTGATTTTCCAGGATCTGGACGATCTGATTGACGCGGTGCGCGCGGAGAATCCGGATATTCAGCAGTTTGAATGCTCGGTGTTCAACGGTATCTACGTCACTAAAGATGTCGATCAGCAGTATCTGGACTATCTCGACTCTCTGCGTAACGACGATGCGAAAGCGGTTCAGCTGCAGAATGAAGTTGAAAACTTAGAGATGCACAACGAAGGGTAATCCTCTGTTTTGCTGAGAGCCCGCGGTCTGACGGCCGCGGGCTTTTTTATTTTCTCGCGCCAAATGCGGGCCCGCGGTTGCGTCGGAGACTATAATCCGGCAAAGTCTGCGCCATTGTGTGAAAGGGGCAACCATCGTGAAGCGACTCATTATCGGTATTTCTGGCGCCAGCGGCGCGATTTACGGCGTACGCTTGCTCCAGGTTTTGCGCGAAGTTTCGGATGTCGAAACCCATCTTATTTTAAGCCAGGCCGCGCGCCAGACGCTGGCGCTGGAGACGGATTTCTCCCTGCGCGAGGTGCAGGCGTTAGCCGACGTGGTGCACGATGCCCGCGATATCGCCGCCAGCATCTCTTCCGGCTCTTTTAAAACCGCCGGGATGGTGATTTTGCCATGCTCAATGAAGACCCTCTCCGGCATCGTTCATAGCTATACCGACGGGCTGCTGACCAGGGCGGCGGACGTGGTGCTTAAAGAGCGCCGGCCGCTGGTGCTGTGCGTACGGGAAACGCCGTTCCACCTTGGCCATTTACGGCTGCTGGTCCAGGCGGCGGAAATGGGCGCGGTGATTATGCCGCCGGTTCCGGCGTTTTATCATCGCCCGAAAAGCCTGGACGATGTGATTAATCAGACGGTCAATCGCGTGATCGATCAGTTCGATATCTCTCTTCCGCAAGACCTCTTTTCCCGCTGGCAGGGCGCGTAGGGCGCACTAAGATAGTGCGCTTTGTTCACATCCGCCTCCCCGCAGTGCAATTTTGTCGCCTCGATCAAATCCTCAACATTTAATTTGTTTTTTTGCGCTGCGGCACTGCGGTTTATCCGTTATTGCTGGTATCTTCCCTTTTAAGACAAACTTGCAACCTTTATTTAACAAATTTAACGCCATTTCCAGCACGCACTGAGAAAATGGCATAAAACGTGCAAGATTTTGTCGGCAGTACAAATAACAAGATAACGCATCGCATAACAACATCACGACACTTAAGGGTAACCTATGAAGAAGACGGTCCTGGCTCTCTCTTTAATGATGGGAATTTGCAGCGCCTCCAGCGCGTTCGCCGCGCTGCCGCAGAGTATCCGCATTGGCACCGATGCCACCTACGCACCTTTCTCTTCAAAGGATGCGAAAGGGGATTTCGTGGGTTTTGACATTGATTTGGGTAACGAGCTCTGTTCGCGCATCAAAGTAAAATGCACCTGGGTCGGCAGCGATTTCGACTCCCTGATCCCGTCGCTGAAGGCCAAGAAAATCGACGCCATTATCTCCTCGCTGTCGATTACGGAAAAACGCCAGCAGGAAATCGCCTTCTCTGACAAGCTCTACGCGGCCGACTCCCGCCTGATCGCCGCCAAAGGCTCGCCGATTCAACCGACGCTGGAATCCCTCAAAGGCAAACATGTTGGCGTACTGCAGGGCTCCACCCAGGAGGCCTATGGTAATGAACGCTGGCGCAGCCACGGCGTGGACGTTGTGGCCTATCAGAATCAGGATTTGATCTACTCAGACCTCGCTGCGGGTCGCCTGGACGCCGCGTTGCAGGATGAAGTGGCCGCCAGCGAGGGCTTCCTCAAGCAACCTGCCGGTAAAGATTTTGCCTTTGCCGGTCCTTCCGTGAAAGACAAAAAGTTCTTCGGTGATGGTACCGGCATCGGCCTGCGTAAGGACGATAGCGAGCTGAAGGCCGCGTTTGATAAAGCGCTGGCCGACATGCGTAAAGACGGCACCTACGACAAAATGGCGAAGAAATACTTCGACTTCAACGTTTACGGTGATTAAGACGCCCGCTGGCCCGGACGCCGGGCCATGCGCATCCCTTTCTGTCTGATTTTGGTGCAGTTGCGCTTTTGGCGGATCAATTTGGTGCAGGAAATTGCGCACGCGATGTTAAAAAAGTGCATAGTTAAGCGTTTCCGATGCGAAAAAATTTGCTTTCCGGCGCAGAATGCTTTGCCTTACCGGGGCGAATAATGGCACGATAACTGCCGTAAGTACTTCTAATAAATCCGTTAGAATGACAGTCTGTTGAGGATAGTTATGAAAAAACTGGCGTTGTCTCTCTCTTTAGCGCTGGCCCTTTCCAGCGTTTCCACTGTATTCGCAGCCATTCCGCAAAAAGTCCGCATCGGCACCGATCCTACTTATGCCCCGTTCGAATCGAAGAATGCGCAGGGTGAACTGGTGGGTTTTGACATCGATCTGGCAAAAGAGCTCTGTAAGCGTATCAATACGCAATGTACCTTCATTGAGAACCCGCTGGACGCGCTGATCCCTTCTTTAAAAGCGAAGAAAATCGACGCCATTATGTCTTCGCTTTCGATCACCGAAAAACGCCAGCAGGAAATTGCCTTCACCGACAAACTGTACGCGGCTGATTCGCGCCTGGTCGTGAAAAAAGGCAGCGATATTACGCCAGACCTCGCGAAGCTGAAAGGCAAGCGCGTTGGCGTTCTCCAGGGCACCACCCAGGAAACCTACGGCAACGAGCACTGGGCGCCAAAGGGCATTGAAATCGTTTCCTATCAGGGACAGGACAATATTTATTCCGACCTGACTGCCGGACGCATTGACGCGGCGTTCCAGGATGAAGTCGCCGCCAGCGAAGGCTTCCTCAAACAGCCTATCGGCAAGGATTATCAGTTCGGCGGTCCGTCGATTAAAGACGAGAAGCTGTTCGGCGTCGGCACCGGTATGGGGCTGCGCAAAGAGGATAACGAACTACGTGAAGCACTGAATAAAGCCTTTGCCGAGATGCGCCAGGATGGCACCTACGACAAGCTGGCGAAGAAATATTTCGATTTTAACGTGTACGGCGACTAACCATCCCGCGTACCCCGTCGCGCGTTATTTTGCGCGCGATGGTTGATGACAGACAGGGCAGACAGCATGCTGTACGGGTTTTCACAGGTTATTTTTCAGGGCGCGCTGGTCACCCTTGAGCTGGCGTTAAGCTCGGTCGTTCTGGCGGTGCTTATCGGTCTGGCGGGCGCCGGGGCGAAACTTTCCAACAATCGTCCGTTGGCGTTGATTTTTGAAGGCTATACCACCTTAATCCGCGGCGTGCCCGATCTGGTGCTGATGCTGCTGATTTTCTACGGGCTACAGATTGCGCTCAACGGCGTAACCGATGCGCTTGGCCTGGCGCAGTTTGATATCGACCCCATGGTGGCGGGGATCATCACGCTGGGCTTTATTTACGGGGCCTACTTCACCGAAACCTTTCGCGGCGCCTTCCTGGCGGTGCCAAAGGGACATATTGAAGCGGCGACGGCCTTCGGCTTTAGCGGTGGGCAAACCTTTCGTCGTATTCTGTTTCCGGCAATGATGCGCTACGCGCTGCCCGGAATCGGCAACAACTGGCAGGTTATCCTCAAAGCGACCGCGCTGGTCTCACTGCTGGGACTGGAAGATGTGGTCAAGGCAACCCAGCTGGCGGGTAAAAGCACCTGGGAGCCGTTCTACTTTGCCATCGTCTGTGGCCTGATTTATCTGTTATTTACAACGGTTTCCAATGGTGTGCTGCTGATGCTCGAACGCCGTTATTCTGTGGGCGTGAAGAGGGCCGACCTGTGATTGATATTATTCAGGAGTACTGGAAATCCCTGCTGTGGACCGACGGCTATCGCTTTACCGGCGTGGCGATTACGCTCTGGCTGCTGATCTCTTCCGTGGTGATGGGCGGCATCCTGGCGGTTTTCCTCGCCATTGGCCGAGTGTCGAGCAATAAATTTATCCAGTTCCCCATCTGGCTGTTCACCTATATCTTTCGCGGCACGCCGCTGTACGTCCAGCTGCTGGTGTTCTATTCCGGAATGTACACGCTTGAGGTCGTCAAAGGCACAGAACTGCTGAACGCCTTCTTTCGCAGCGGCCTGAACTGTACGGTGCTGGCGCTGACGCTGAACACCTGCGCCTACACCACGGAGATTTTCGCCGGGGCGATTCGTTCAGTGCCGGCAGGCGAGATAGAAGCCGCCCGGGCGTACGGTTTTTCTTCGGTCAAAATGTATCGCTGCATTATTTTGCCTTCCGCGCTGCGTATTGCGCTGCCTGCATACAGCAACGAAGTGATTCTGATGCTGCATTCCACCGCGCTGGCTTTTACCGCCACGGTGCCGGATCTGCTGAAAATTGCCCGCGATATTAACTCGGCAACCTACCAGCCGTTTACCGCCTTCGGTATTGCCGCAGTACTGTATTTAATTATCTCGTATGTGTTGATTAGCCTGTTCCGCAGGGCGGAAAAGCGCTGGCTCCAGCATATCAAACCTTCTTCGACGCACTGAGAACGCCATGTCCGACAATAAATTAAATGTAATCGATCTGCATAAACGTTACGGCGAGCATGAAGTACTGAAGGGCGTCTCACTGCGGGCGAAAGCCGGAGACGTGATCAGTATTATTGGCTCATCCGGTTCCGGGAAAAGTACCTTTTTGCGCTGTATTAACTTTCTTGAGAAGCCCAGCGAAGGGACGATCGTTGTTAACGGGCAAAACATTGGCCTGGTTCGCGATAAAGACGGCCAGTTAAAGGTTTCTGATAAAAATCAGCTACGTTTGCTACGTACTCGCCTGACGATGGTATTCCAGCATTTTAACCTGTGGAGCCATATGACGGTGCTGGAAAACGTGATGGAGGCGCCGATTCAGGTGCTGGGCCTGAGTAAACAGGAAGCGCGCGATCGGGCGGTAAAATACCTGGCGAAAGTCGGTATTGATGAACGCCAGCAGATTAAATATCCGGTTCATCTCTCCGGCGGCCAGCAGCAGCGAGTTTCCATTGCCCGCGCGCTGGCGATGGAGCCCGACGTACTGCTGTTTGATGAACCGACGTCGGCGCTTGACCCTGAACTGGTGGGCGAAGTGCTGCGGATCATGCAGCAGCTGGCGGAAGAGGGGAAAACCATGGTCGTGGTCACCCATGAAATGGGCTTTGCACGCCACGTCTCCTCGCACGTGATCTTCCTGCATCAGGGCAAAATTGAAGAAGAAGGGCATCCTGACGAGGTCTTCGGCAATCCGAAAAGCCAGCGTCTGCAGCAGTTCCTGAAGGGCTCTTTGAAGTAAACACTGTCCAGCCCCCGGCGGAACACTCTCCGTCGGGGCGGCTAACGCTCCAGCCGATACACCCAGTCGTCATAGTCAATGCCGTTCAGATGATACGCTTTTTCGAGCACCTGAATGCGGATAAAGCCGTGTTTTTCCAGCAGACGGGAAGAGCCCGCGTTACTGCCCAGCACCCAGGCATTTATTGCGTGAACGCCGAGCTGCTGAAATCCGTAGTCGCAAATCGCTTTTAGCGCTTCACTGGCGTAACCCTTCCCCTGAGCATCAGGCAGGAGAGCGTATCCGACATCCGCTTCGTGCGGATTTTTACCGCTGATGCGCAGGCCAATATCGCCAACCGCCGCGCCGCTGGCGTCGCGCAGTACGAATACGCCCGGGTCAGCGCAGCGTGATGCAAACAGCGTCCGCAGCGCCGGCTCCTCAAGAATCTCGCCCATATAGCGCATCACTTCCGGGTCTCGCCGTAAGCGCAGGAAAAAAGGCCAGTCGGATGAGTGAAACGGAGAGAGGCGCAGGCGCGGAGTGGTGAGTATTCTCATAAAGCGGTCCATAGCGGTGGATTATTCCGCCACCTTAACATCATAAAGCGCCGGAAGGGCAATGCGTCTAAGCAACCGTCGGACAAGCCCGGGGCTGATTTCCGAAGCCGCGCAGATAGCGCAGCACGGTGGTGCTCTCCGGCGTCGCCCTCAGTTGTAGCGCCAGGTTGAGGTTATCCAGAACTGTCGCGTGGGCGACCAGCGGTGAGTCTTCGGCAAGCCGTCCTTCCATCACCAGCCAGCCCACGACGGTTTTCCAGCGCCACAGCGGGGAATTGCCTTTAACCCGCTGTACCGGCCCGGGAAACTGACCTGAGCCTCGTGCGCCATCTTTTAATAAGGCGACGGCCTGTCGCGTCAGGCCGGTAAGTTCGGCAATATCGCTTAAACCGACCAGCGCGGAATCGACGGATTCAACCCGCGCGTTCAGAGCCGATGCGGATTCGATATCGGCAATCGCTGACAGAATAGCCTGCTCAAGAGAGTCTCTTTCGCGATCGAACTCCAGATAGACCGCCGTTCCGTAAAAACAGACCAGGGCGTCAGCGCAGCCTGCGGCATGCAGCGCATCTTCCAGACCCACGGTACGAGCAGTTACGCCGGATAGGGTGAGCGTAAAATTATACAGCGCCATGGTTTAATCCTTCTTGTGGTTAATCTGACCCGAGGCAGGCGGCTGGCAGCGGTCGACCATTCTGATAATTTGCCTGGCGTGGTTAATGGGTACCGCAGGCGTTGACCAGATGCTCATCATATGTTCCCGGTGCCGGGCTGTCCCACACATCAACCTGCCAAAACAGTGAGCGCTTTTGCCGCCAGTGATAAAAATCCAGTCTCGTGCCAGCGCGTAGTCAATAGCTGCTCTGATATGTTTATCCGGATGTTCCTTCATCAATTCGTCCTGGTAATGCTGAATAAGTTGTTGACGAATGTCAACGGTGTGATAGTGTTAAATTACACACAGGGGTTATGGCAGAGTGAAAGGCATATCACTGGAATGAGATTCACAGTTAAGGGGACACAGGACGGGTGATTTTTGCGCGCTGCGAGGCGGGTTCCAAAAATTAATCAGGGAGAGCGATACTCTCCCTGATGGAGCTGGACTACCGCAGCACGTTGGCCAGCGCTTCTTCCAGATCGTACCAACGAAAGCCAAATCCGGCGGCTTCCAGGCGTTTAGGCAGCGCGCGCTGGCCGCCGAGTACCAGAACGGAAGATTCTCCCATCAGCAGGCGAATAGCCGCCGCCGGGACGCGGAAAATGGCAGGGCGATTTAGCGCATGCCCCAGCGCGTGGGCGAACTGCTCGTTGCGCACAGGGTAAGGGGAAACCATATTAAACGGCCCCCGCAGGTCGTTATCCAGCAGCCAGAGAATACCGTTGACCATGTCGTCGATGTGGATCCACGCCAGATATTGCCTTCCGCTACCGATAGGGCCGCCGAGGCCAAGCTTAAAGGCCGGCGTCATTTTGGCCAGAATACCGCCTCGCGGCGCCAGCACCACGCCGGTACGCAGCAGGCAGACGCGGGTGCGATCGCTCTGCGCTTCGCAGGCGATTTGCTCCCAGCGGGCGCAAAGCTTGTGGGTAAACTCGTTGTGCGGCGGCTCCTCTTCGGTTACCACGACTTCACCGAGGTCGCCATAATAACCGGCGGCGGAGCCGCTAATCAGCACCGAGGGCGGCGTATCGCTGGCGTTGAACAGCGTGACCAGCTTTTGGGTGGTATCCCAGCGGCTGTGGCAGAGACGCTGTTTCTGCTCCGCCGTCCAGCGCTTATCGGCGATCGGCTCGCCGGCCAGATTAATGACGGCATCAATGCCGTTGAGGTTCGCCTGCTGCTCGAAATCGCGCCACAGGGTGACGCGCGAATCGAGGCGGCTTTTGGCCTTTTCAGGGCTGCGCGTAGAAACCGTTACGTGATGTCCAAGCTCCAGTAGCCGGGGGATCAGATGGCGGCCAATCAGGCCGGTACCGCCAGTAAGCAGAACGTTCATAGCGCCTCCCTAAGATGCATCTAGCGCCGCCAGCTCATCGTCATGGATACCGAATCGGCGTAGCGCAGCGCATGCAGTTTATCGATCTCTACTTCAGCATATGTGACCCAGTGATGTTCGCGTGCGATGTCGAGCACATCCTGAGTTAATTTTTCCAGCAGAGAGAAGCGGTTATTCTCAATATGGCTAATAATGCGCTTGGTGATGGTGCGGTAGTTCAGCGCATCGTTAATATCTTCGCTGTTGCGCGATTTTTCCGCCGGGTAGTGGATCGCGACGTTAACCACCACGTCCTGGCGGTTGGCGATCTCTTCCTCTTTAATTCCGATAAAAGTACGCAGGCGCAGGTTCTTAATTCGAATAATGGCGTCTGGTTGAGACATGGCAGGCTTCCTCCGTGTAGTAATTTCCGCAATCATACATCAAAGCTTCCCGGGCGAGCAGGGGGTTAATGGGCTTCTGTTTTCAGAAGCGCTTCAACGGTGGCCGGGCGCTGGCGAATGCGTTCAAACCAGTTATGCACCGCCGGGAAATTGGCAAGGTCGATACGCTGGCGCTGGTGGGCATTCACCCATGGCCAGCAGGCGATATCGGCGATGCTGTAGTGATTACCGCCAAGCCAGGGACTCTCGCCAAGGCGCCGATTGAGCACGCCATACAGGCGCTGCGTTTCCACCTGATAGCGCTCAATGGCGTAGGGCACCGCCTGCGGGGCAAAGTGGTTGAAGTGATGATTTTGTCCGAGCATCGGCCCCAACCCGCCGACCTGCCAGAATAACCACTGTAGGGTGACGTGGCGCTCGCGGAGCTCGCCGCTCAGTAATTTTCCCGTTTTTTCAGCCAGATAGAGCAGGATGGCGCCGGATTCAAACAGGCTTAATGGGCCACCACCGTCGGCGGGAGCGTGGTCAACGATCGCCGGGATCTTGTTGTTGGGTGAGATCGCGAGAAACTGCGGATGAAACTGTTCCCCCTTGCCGATATCCACCCGGATGAGGCGATACGCCAGCTGCGCTTCTTCGAGGAATAACGTGATTTTGTGGCCATTAGGAGTGGGTGCGTAGTAAAAATCGATCATGAAAATTCCTCGCCGTCACAGGTCGCAAACTTTTCGAGTATAGGTGAACTGGCATCATCCGACAGGTTTGCCTTATCCTGGATGACTTTCGCCGATCGCATTCACCCCCTGAGAAGTATGTAAGATCCTCAGCGTGGCGGTCAGTGACATCCTCTGAAAGACAGGATATGTTGGCGTATCGCCCCATTACATTAGCCATTGAGGATGCTATGAGCCAGCCCGCGATTACCCTGTGGTCCGACGCCGATTTTTTCTCGCCATATGTGATGTCCGTATACGTTGCCCTGCAGGAAAAGAGCCTGCCTTTTACCCTGAAAACCATCAACCTCGACAGCGGCGAGCATTTGCAAAGCGGCTGGAAAGGCTACAGCGCGACGCGTCGCGTACCGCTGCTGGAGATCGGGGAATTCTTCCTGAGCGAATCCTCCGCGATTACCGAATATCTGGATGAGCGCTTTGCGCCCCCGGAATGGGAGCGGCTTTACCCGCATGACCTGCAAAAGCGCGCGCGGGCGCGTCAGGTGCAGGCCTGGCTGCGTAGCGATTTAATGCCGATTCGCGAAGAGCGCTCCACGGACGTGGTCTTTGCCGCAGCAAAGAAACCTCCGCTCAGCGAAGCCGGGAAAAAAAGCGCCGACAAGCTGTTTGCAACGGCTGGCGTTCTGCTGTCCCATGGCGGGCAGAATCTATTTGGCGAATGGTCCATTGCCGATACCGACCTGGCGCTGATGCTCAATCGCCTGGTCCTGAACGGCGATGAGGTTCCCGCCGCGCTGGTGGATTACGCCACCTTCCAGTGGCAGCGGGCGTCGGTTCAGCGCTACGTCGCACTCTCAGCCAAACGCGCGGGCTGATAAGCGCCAGCGGTTCCGTTATCATAGCGGCATCGTAATGCGTGGAGATGAAATGTATGAAGCTGATGTTTGCCTCGGATATCCACGGCTCTCTGCCTGCCGCTGAACGCGTGCTTGCGCTGTTCGCGCGCAGTGGGGCGCAGTGGCTGGTTATCCTCGGCGATGTGCTCAATCACGGGCCGCGTAACGCCCTTCCCGAAGGCTATGCGCCGGCCCTGGTCGCGGAGGCGCTAAATAGCGTGGCGGAGCGGGTGATTGCCGTACGCGGCAACTGCGACAGCGAAGTCGATCAAATGCTGCTGCGGTTCCCCATTACCGCCCCCTGGCAGCAGGTTTTGAGCGCGCGAACCCGTCTGTTTCTGACCCACGGGCATCTGTATAGCCCCGAAAATTTGCCTCCTCTCGCCGCTGGCGATGTGCTGGCTTATGGCCATACTCATATTCCGGTTGCCGAGAAACGCGGCGAGATTTTTCTCTACAATCCCGGCTCGGTCAGCATCCCTAAAGGGGGATTTACCGCCAGCTACGGTCTTCTGAACGAGGGGCAATTGCAGGTTTTAGCACTCGATGATAATCAGGTTATTGCAGAGGTCGCAATTTACCCGTAATTTACCCCTCAACCGTATAGACGCGCCGCAAGAGCGCTTTAAAAAGTAAGGTTTCCTGATGGCGGAACAGAATCATTTGGCAAGCACAGAATGGGTCGATATTGTTAATGAAAACAATGAGGTGATAGCACAGTCCAGCCGCGAACAAATGCGTGCGGAGTGCCTGCGTCATCGAGCGACCTACATTGTTGTTCATGATGGGATGGGCAAAATCCTGGTGCAGCGTCGTACCGAAACAAAAGATTTCCAGCCGGGTATGCTGGACGCCACCGCCGGCGGCGTGGTGCAGGCTGACGAGCAAATGCTGGAATCCGCGCGCCGTGAGGCGGAAGAAGAGCTCGGTATTGCCGGCGTGCCTTTTGCTGACCACGGGCAGTTCTACTACGAAGATAAACACTGCCGCGTCTGGGGCGGCCTGTTTAGCTGCGTATCGCACGGCCCGTTCGCGCTGCAGGAAGAAGAAGTGAGCGAAGTGTGCTGGCTGACGCCGGAAGAGATCACCGCCCGCTGCGATGAGTTCACTCCGGACTCATTAAAAGCGCTGGCGCTGTGGATGACCCGCAATGCGAATAATGAGTCAGCAAAAAGCGAAAAGCAGGAAGAGGCTGAGTAGTTTTCTAACAGCTGTCCCTCATGCATAAACTGGACGCGATGGGCTTTCTGTCGCTCCAGTTTCCCTCCGTAAGACGCTCCAGAAGGGCGCGCCCGGCTTCTATACCAATCTTATGGTGCGGTACCGCCATGGTCGTTAACGGCGGCTGGCAGACCCGGCTCACGTCGCTGTCGCCAAAACCGACGACGGCTAAATCATCCGGTACCTTTATGCGCCGACGCTGACATTCATACAGCGCTCCGCATGCCAGCTCATCGGAAACGCAAACCAGCGCATCCAGCTCCGGCCATGCCAGCAAAAACTCCGGCAGCTGTGAAGCGCCGGTGGAAAAGTTGGCGGGCAGCGCGGCGTTAATTACCCGGTTAGGCGACATATGATGGCGCAGCATGGCTTTATACCACCCCTGCAAATGCTGCTGAAAAATCCACTGTTCCTGATTGGCGCACAGCAGACCGATATTCTGATAGCCGCGGTGGATAAGCATCTCCGTCAGCTCGAACATCGCCGCCACGTTATCAATGCCAATATTCATGTCGATCGGATCGGCGCGCATTGCGCCCATCTCCACCACCGGAATCGAGGCGTTCTTCAGCCAGTGGCGTACGGTATCGCTGTGTTCAACGCTAAGCAGAATGGCGGCGGCGATGTTAGAGGCCAGCAGCGTTTCCAGCAGCTTTTCTTCCTGCTCCAGACGGTGCTGCGATTCTGCCAGCATGATTTGATACCCTGCCGGCTGTAATATCTGCTGAAGCCCGGCAAACATCGCCGAACAGCCCGCCTCGGCAAGATTTGGTACCACCATCGCGATGGTTCTTGAGGAGGCAGACGCCAGCGCGCTGGCGGCGAGATTAGGCATATACCCTAGCTCTTGCACCGCCGCTTCGATTTTTTCACGTAGCTTATCGGAAACCTGTTCCGGCGTGCGAAGGGCGCGGGACACGGTCATGGTTCCCACACCAGCCAGCTGAGCAACATCGGCGATCGTGACTTTACCGGTACTACGCCGTTTTCGGGTTAGAGACATACATGTTCCTGCTAAACAGACGTTTTTATTATCATCCATTACTTCACGTGTCAGGGAGTATACGCCTTAAACGGGCCTTTTTGCTGCGTTTTGATGGGATGATTACGAATTGATAGCGCTATCACAAATCTGAATGTTCAGCATTGGTAGCGCTATCTTTGTGATCGTTCTCGCAGATAACTATTGGCTGCTTGCATAAAGTTTGCCCATCTTTTGCTAAAAGAGGCGGGACAAAATGCTCACGACTTGGCTCTCTGATGCCACCATCGCGCTGCGGCAAAGCGTAGAGACCTGGCCACAGGCGCTGGATATCTGCGCCCGGCCGCTGCTGAAGGCCGACGTTATCGAACCTGCCTACGTGACGGCCATCGTGGAGCAGCACCAGCGGCTCGGGCCGTACTACGTGCTGGCCCCGGGACTGGCGATGCCGCATGCGCGGCCTGAGGAGGGCGCGAAGGGCCTGGGGCTGTCGCTGTTGAAACTGCAACAAGGGGTATCGTTTGGCTCTGAGGAGTTCGACCCGGTTGATATTATCATTATGCTTGCGGCGCCGGATAAACATAGCCATATCGAAATGATTTCTGCCCTGGCGGAATTATTTTCCAGCGATGAAGATATGAATAAATTACATCAGGCAACCAATATTGAGGAGATAAAAACGATCATCGCGCGCTACTGATTCAATTTTATTATCCGGCTTATAACCCATTACGCGCCTGCGTGATGTGGACGTACTCTACCCAAAAAAGGTGATAACAATGAAAATTATGGCAATTTGCGGCTCTGGCCTGGGCAGTAGTTTTATGGTTGAGATGAATATAAAAAAAGTGCTTAAAAAACTCGATATCGAGGCCGAGGTAGAGCACTCCGATCTGTCGTCGGCAACGCCGGGCGCGGCGGATTTATTCGTGATGGCAAAAGACATTGCCGCCAGCGCCAGCGTGCCGGAAAGCCAGCTGGTGGTGATTACCAACATCATCGATATTAACGAACTCGAAGCGCAGCTGCGCGCGTGGTTCGCCAGACAATAATTATTGATAGCGAGGTGGATATGTTTATCCTTGAAACGCTGAATTTTGTTGTTGATATTCTAAAAGTACCCTCGGTGCTGGTCGGTTTAATTGCGTTAATTGGTCTGGTAGCGCAAAAGAAATCTTTCTCCGATGTCGTCAAGGGAACCATTAAAACAATTCTGGGTTTTATTGTTCTTGGCGGCGGTGCGACGGTATTAGTCGGTTCGCTGAATCCGCTGGGGGGCATGTTTGAACATGCTTTTAATATTCAGGGCATTATTCCTAATAACGAGGCGATTGTTTCTATTGCACTGGAAAAATACGGTGCTTCAACCGCGCTGATTATGGCGTTCGGGATGGTAGCGAATATTGTGGTCGCCCGGTTTACGCGTCTGAAGTATATCTTCCTGACCGGTCACCACACTTTCTATATGGCCTGTATGATCGGCGTGATTCTTACCGTGGCGGGTTTCGAAGGCGTCGGGCTGGTCTTTACCGGCTCCCTGATCCTCGGGCTGGTGATGGCGTTCTTCCCGGCGCTGGCCCAGCGCTATATGAAGCGTATTACCGGTACGGATGATATCGCTTTCGGCCATTTCGGCACCCTGGGCTATGTGCTGTCGGGTTGGATCGGTAGCGTCTGCGGTAAAGGATCGCGTTCAACTGAAGAGATGAACCTGCCGAAAAACCTGAGCTTCCTGCGCGACAGCTCCATCTCCATTTCGCTGACCATGATGATTATTTATCTGATTATGGCGGTGAGCGCGGGGCGCGAGTACGTGGAAAGCACCTTTAGCGGAGGCCAGAACTACCTGGTTTACGCCATCATTATGGCGATTACCTTCGCCGCCGGGGTGTTCATCATCCTGCAAGGGGTACGTCTGATCCTCGCGGAAATCGTGCCGGCCTTTACCGGATTTTCAGAAAAGCTGGTGCCCAACGCCCGTCCGGCGCTGGACTGCCCGGTTGTTTACCCCTACGCGCCCAACGCGGTGCTGATTGGCTTCCTGTTTAGCTTCCTCGGCGGTCTGGTCGGGCTGTTCCTCTGCGGGCAGTTTAAATGGGTGCTGATCCTGCCCGGCGTGGTGCCGCATTTCTTTACCGGCGCGACCGCAGGCGTCTTTGGCAACGCCACCGGCGGGCGGCGCGGGGCGATGATTGGCGCGTTTGCCAACGGCCTGCTGATCACCTTCCTGCCGGTGCTGCTGCTGCCGGTACTGGGGGCGATTGGCTTTGCCAACACCACTTTCTCGGATGCGGATTTCGGCGCCGTGGGTATCGTGCTGGGTAACCTGGCCCGCTACCTGTCGCCGTTTGCGATTACCGGCCTTGTTGTGGCGTTGTTTGTGCTGCTGGTGGCGTACAACGTTTTTGTGAAAAAGAAACCTGTGGGCGGCGGCGCGCAGGAGAACAGCGGAGCGAAATCATGAATGTGCAAGAAGTGACTAACCTGGCGCGGGACATTCGCGTCGCTACCCTGAAATCGCTGACGGACCTCGGTTTCGGCCACTACGGCGGCAGTATGTCGGTCGTGGAGACGCTGGCGGTACTGTACGGCGCGGTGATGAAAATTGATCCCGCGGACCCGGACTGGCCAGAGCGCGACTACTTTGTGTTATCAAAAGGTCATGCCGGCCCCGCGCTGTACAGTACGTTAGCGATTAAGGGGTATTTCCCGATGGAGGAGCTGAGTACGCTAAACCAGAACGGTACGCGACTGCCAAGCCATCCGGACCGGCTGAAAACGCGTGGGGTGGACGCCACTACGGGCTCGCTGGGGCAGGGGATTTCCATCGCCGGCGGCATGGCGCTGTCGCATAAGCTGGCGGGGCGGGCGAATCGCGTGTTCTGTATCGTTGGCGACGGCGAGCTGAATGAAGGCCAGTGCTGGGAGGCCTTTCAGTTTATTGCCCATCACCGTCTGAATAATCTGACCGTGTTTGTTGACTGGAACAAGCTACAGCTTGACGGCAGGCTGGATGAAATCATTTGCGCTTTCAACCTGGAGGATAAATTCCGCGCCTTTGGTTTTGATGTTGTCACCGTCAAAGGCGATGACATCCCCGGGCTGCTGGCCGCGGTTCAACCCGTACCTCCCGTCGATGCGCGCCCGCGCGTGGTTATTCTCGATAGCGTGAAAGGCCAGGGCGTGCCGTATATCGAGAATCTCAGTAATAACCACCATTTACGCCTGACGGCGGAGATGAAAGAGACGCTAAACGAGACGATTCGCCAACTGGAGGCTGAACATGATTAAGGTTGCACCCGCAGGGCAAAAAGATGCCATAGAGATGCGTAAAGTCTATGCCGGATTCGTCGCGCAGCAAATTGAAGCCAGGAGCCCGATTATCGCGCTGGAAGCGGATCTGATGAGCTCCATGGCGATGGATGGCGTCGCGCGGGAGCATCCGCAGCACGTCATCAACTGCGGCATTATGGAAGCCAACGTGATCGGCACCGCCGCCGGGCTATCGTTGACCGGACGCAAGCCGTTTGTCCATACCTTTACCGCTTTCGCCAGCCGCCGCTGCTTCGACCAGCTGTTTATGTCGCTCGATTATCAGCGGAATAACGTCAAGGTGATCGCCTCTGATGCCGGGGTGACCGCCTGCCATAACGGCGGAACCCATATGTCGTTTGAAGATATGGGGATCGTGCGCGGTCTGGCGCATTCGGTGGTGCTGGAAGTGACCGATGCGGTGATGTTTGAGGATATTCTGCGGCAGCTTATCGATCTCGACGGTTTTTACTGGGTACGCACGATCCGCAAACAGGCGCCGAGCGTCTATGCGCCGGGTTCGACGTTTACCATCGGCAAAGGGAATGTGCTGCGCGAAGGCGACGACATTACCCTGATTGCCAACGGGATCATGGTGGCGGAAGCCCTTGAGGCGGCGCGTCAGCTTGAGCAGGAAGGGGTCAGCGCGGCGGTGATTGATATGTTTACCCTGAAGCCCATCGACCGCATGCTGGTGAAAAATTATGCCGAGAAAACCGGGCGTATCGTGACCTGTGAAAACCACAGTATTCATAACGGACTGGGATCGGCGGTGGCGGAAGTGCTGGTGGAGACCTGCCCGGTTCCGATGCGTCGCGTGGGGGTGAAGGAGCGCTATGGCCAGGTGGGAACGCAGGATTTCTTGCAGAAGGAGTATGGCCTGACGGCGCATGATATTGTCTCGGCGGCGCGAGAGCTGCTGTAAATAAAAAGGCGACCATCCGGTCTAATGCCAGTCAGTTAAGCAACTGACTGGCTTTTTTTCGGGGCTGTGGGGTATCTCCAGGGCCTTTCCTTTACCACTCTCGGGAAGGCCCTTTCCCTTCTTGGCGGTAATTTTACCAGTTGCCCCATGCTTTCAAGATCGCGCATCAGCTCCGGGATACGCCCTGGTGAAGCGCCCTGAAGAGTCATCAACATTCTCATGACCATGCCACATGATTCTGAGAAGCTCAGTTGATTCGGCCAGTATCCTTTCAGATGCCCGGCCATTTTAATCATCTGATATCTCACCAGATTATAAGCCAGTAAGACACCCCACAGTTCCTGCTCCACAAGTTCCGGCTTTTTACTTCTTAGCGTCAGCCTGCTCAGTTGCATCGTCTGTTTTATCTCCCGGTATCCCAGTTCAATTTCCCAGCGATGGCTGTACAGGTCTGCCATTTCCCCTCCGGGGTAACGCATGGCATCCGTCATTGACGTCAGCAGATGGCAGACTTTACCTTTGCGCGTCACACTCAACAGCCGGGCTGTCATCTCATCTCCCAGACCCGGCCATTTTTTTCGTGCCTGTGGACTGGTTTTCAGCTTCACCAGATGGTCACCCTTACCCAGCTTTCTGACCTCTTCGTACTGCGCACCCTTTCTGAGCGGGATCATCCAGTGACGGTGCTCTCCCGCCTGGCTCCATGCATTCAGCAGCCCCAGGGAGTAATAACCTTTATCCATTAACGTCAGGGTGTTATCGCCGGTCTGCTCTGTCAGTTGCTCCGCGAGCTCATTTTCGCTGTTTTTCATCGTGCCGAAGGCCGCTGCCGTCAGCAGATGGCTGGTCAGCTCCATCTGACAGACCATTTTTACCTGAGGATAAAGCGCCGGGTTTCCGCCATGCGTCTGGCGGGGGAAAGCTTTATCATTTTCTGGCGTGT
>NZ_JBEAID010000074.1:0-68088 GCF_040064585.1 Klebsiella sp. CN_Kp113
CGCTGAACCCGTAGCCCGGGCAAGGCGCTTTGCGCCGCCCCCGGGAGCGGTGTGCGGTGCGGCTGGATTTCCCGGAAACGATGCTGCCCATCTGTAAGGACGACAGATGCAAAAAAGCCTGCTCGTTGAGCAGGCTTTTCAAATTTGGTCGGTGATAGAGGATAACTCGCCACTACGTGACTCGCCCTGCGGGCCGTTGCTGTCGCAACGTTCTCTCGCTCCGCTCGAGTCGAACCTCTACCCCCGGAGGTTCTCATCCTCACAAACCTCAGATGCAAAAAAGCCTGCTCGTTGAGCAGGCTTTTCGAATTTGGTCGGTGATAGAGGATTCGAACCTCCGACCCCTTCGTCCCGAACGAAGTGCGCTACCAGGCTGCGCCAATCACCGAATGCGGGCGCATCTTACTGCTGCGATACACACCCGTCAATGCCTTATTATGAAAAAGTCGCTCAAGCGGCGAGAAACTCGCCACTCTGCTACTCCTTCTTCGCCGCAGCGTCAGGAACGTGGCACCAGTTGTTATATTGGTTAATCCCGCCGTCCGGCGAAGTATAGCCAAGACAGCCCATAATGGTGTCATACAGTTCTACGTGGCGGCGCGGCACCTTCATGGCCGCCTGCTGCTTCAGGCGCGCAAAAGAAGCTGCGTGGTCGGGCGACGCCAGATACTTATCCGACATCCACACCAGCATCGGCACGCGGAACTGCTCCGGCGGCGCCATCTTGCGCGGCGTACCGTGCAGGTGTTCGCGCTCGTTGATGGACTCGCCGTGATCGGCCGCATAGAAAACAATCGCCTTCTTGTCCCGCAGCTGATCCAGCACGCTGACGATAAAGTGATCGACGTAGGTCACGCTGTTATCGTACGAGTTAATCAGCTCAGCCTTCGAGCATTTATTATCGACGCCGACGCACTCCGGCTTCCACTGCGCAAAGCTGCGCGGATAGCGCTGGGTATAGTTAAAGTGCGATCCTTTGGTATGCAGAATAATCAGGTGCTTACCATTGGGATTCTTCGCCAGACCGCGCTTCATCTCATCCACCAGCAGCATATCGTCAACGCTCTTGCCGCGGTTACTCGGCTCAGCGCCAATCTGCTCGCGATAGGCGATATTGTTCGCCATCGTGTTGCTGTAGAACCACATCTCGCTCTGCATGGCGTACAGGTTGCCGGTAAAGCCGAGCTGGTGCAGGACGGCAAAGACGTTCTGTTCTTTCAGCGTCCGCTGCGGGTTATCATCCGCCCCGCCCTGACGAACGAACATACAGCGCAGCGACAGCTTCGTGGCGGTATCGCAGGAGTATCCGCGGAAAGCGACCAGGTTTTTCTCCTGCGCCAGCTTAGGCGTGGTATTGCGGCTATAGCCCAGGATGCCCATATGGTCCCAGCGGGTGGTTTCGCCGATGATAAACACCACGTAAGTATCATCCAGCCCTTGCGGCTCAACGTAGGTGAATTTTTTCGCCGGATTGATCAGGGATTTATTATCGGAAGACTCGTCCACCTGCGCCCACGCGTAAAGCCCCAGCGCTGATAGCCAGTTAGACGGCAGATAGGAGTTAGCCACCACCCCGCCATAGCTTGGCAGATCGACTTCGGAACTGCGCTCAAAGTTCTTCTGACGAACCTCCAGCAAGCGAATAGGGCCCCAGACCATCAGGCCAGCCAGCAGCACGATAGTAATATTCTTCATCCGCTGGCCGGGCGTACGAATTTGACGCAGCAGGGTGAAGCGACAGCGGTTGCTCCAGATAAGCACCAGCGGCAGCGCGCTCATCAGCACCAGCCAGAGAATCAGGTGCCAGCCGATAACCTCTCTGGACAAGTCGATGTCAGTGGTCATCACCGAGGCAATAATCCCGTAGCCGATCACCACATTCAGGAAGGTCATGTAATAGCTGGCGGCGGCGGAGAAGAGTACGACGATGGTCGCGAGAATACGCCAGACCCGGCGGCCAAACAGCGACAAAATACGCAGCAGAAAGAAGGTGACCAGAAAGGTCCCTATCAGCTCAACTGCACCTGAGAGTCCTTTCCAGATGGTAAACTCCTGAGCGTACCCCTCGAAGCGGCGGAAGAATACGGCGGCGTTCATAAACCAGCCGATGTACAGCGCCAGCCAGATACTGAGCTTCAGCTGCGTCATCGTTTTAATGTATTTCATGCAAAAAACCTGGAAAACGAAGAGATAAAACCGCCCGACTTAAGCGATATAAGTAAGCAGGTTAATAAAGTGCGTTTAGCTTGGTTATAAGAAACCTCTACAAAGCGCGATAAGTAGACCACAGCGGAAGGAAAAAGTATCAGGAGGGAATGTGATCCAACCAAACATTTACAAAACATTTGGTTGGATTGGCACTATTAGCTTAGGGAATTAATCATCGGGGCCGGGATAACACCCGGTTTCAGGCGTGAGCCTGGTGGTAAATTTCACTTTTCGGCTGACGAATCGTTGTCGAAAGCGCCAGAGAGAGAATCAGCAGCGCAAAGATGACGCAGAAGGTCACGTAGAAACCGCCGAACAGGGAAGCAATCAGCGAACCGCAGATGCTGCCGATACCAAAGCCGAGATAAATCACGCCGTAGTTTTTCGCCAGGTTATTGAGACCAAAGAACTCGCTGACCAGCGACGGGAAGACGGTAATCGTACCGCCGAAGTTAAAGGCCACGCAGGCGATAGCGGCGAAGAACGTCATGGCGTTCAGCGGAGCGAACAGCAGCGCCGCCATACCGATAAGCGAGACAACCTGTCCGATGGTAATCACCCGGATGCGGGACATTTTATCGGACAGAATGCCCAGAACCAGGCGCCCGCTCAGGTTAGCGATAGAGATCACCGTCACCGCGTTGGCAGCCGTCGCAACATCGAGGTGCACCATCCCCTGGGCGATATCTTTCGCCACGCCAATCACGTACAGGCCGCTCATGCAGGCGGTCAGGAACATCACCGCCAGCATCCAGTACTGAGGTTTACGCATCGATTCGGCGAGGGTGAAGTCGTTTTCGACGACGCCGTTGTTGGCGGTAGCGGTGTGGTTCGGCGCGTCTGTCATCAGCGTCGCGCCAAAAACGATCATCACCAGCACGATAGCGCCCCAGATAATAAAGGTTTTTTCCAGGCCGACCGTCGCCAGCAGATGGGAGTCAATAAATTTAAAACCCAGGCTGCCAAGCCCGTAAGCACCGATGGAAAAAGCCGAAATCAGTCCCTTACGTTCCGGGAACCATTTGACGCAGTTCGACAGCGTCAGCAAATAGCCAGCACCGTCGGCCAGCCCCACCAGCAGACCCGCGCTCAGCCACAGCATCATCAGGCTGTTTGAATGCGCGGTAAGGAAGAATCCGAGGCCCAGCAGGACGCCGGAAGCCATGGTGACGCGTTTAACGCCGAAACGTTCCTGTAATTTACCTGCCACGGATGAAGAGAGCGCCAGGCCGAGGCTTAACAGGCCGAATGAAAACGCCACCTGGCTTACCGGTTCGTCCAGCTTGGCGGAAAGCGAACTATTGAACAAACTCCATGTATAAACCGATCCCAGCGCAAATTGCGTAATGATAGTGCCGAGCAGCGTAAGCCAGCGGGTGTATTGACGGTTTGCAGCGTTCATAGCAGTTGTCCTGAATAATTAACTGCCGCCACCATAACGAAGTCCCCTGTAAGTCTGGGGAAAAAAGGCATGAGCTGCCGCTACCGCGGAATGAAATGCATTAAAGGCGGAATGAATGACATTGCAAAACATTCACGCCTTAACGATTTATCGAAAAGTTAGTGCCCGCTACCGCTGGAAGATGCGTCATTACTGTAATGATAAAGTAAATTAAACGTATCAACTATGCTACATATTTAGCCTGAATAACTCGAGTGGCAAATGGCGGCATGCCGCAGCCCCATCCGGGTGAGGCTCAGGGATGAGCCGAATCACAAGCGCCGCCAGCGTATCCGCAATAAATTAAAAATTGGCGCTCACGCCCATTAAATAGAGATAGTTTGCCCCGGTGGGTAAATTGTCCGCCTGGGATAGCGCCGCCCAGGCGGCAAGATGAGAGTTGAGCGACATATCTGCGCCCAGCGTCACGTCCCGCCAGGCACCGTCCTGAGCGCGGTTCGCCCCGCCGAAATCCGTCGTCAACTCCTGGTTATAGCTCACCTGAGCCCACGGATGTACGCCCCATAGCTTCTGATAATCGACCCGCCAGCCCAGCGTATTCACGTAACCGGTTCCGGCCGCATTGCGGGTAAGCGGCGGCGACGTCAGATCGGAATGTAAACTGGCGACCGGGCCGGACGTCATCCCCTCGGTCAGAGAGAAATTCCAGCCGACGCTCATACCGCGTGCGCTATCCACCGGGGAGACCGCCTGATTAAACGCCAGTCCGGAAGGATCGTCGGACGCATTTATCCGCTCCGCGAGAATATCTTCATAGCGCGGTTGGTGATCGCTGTCCCATGTATAGCGTTCCGCAGTATTACTTTTTGTATCGATAGCGATATATTCCTGTTGCCAGGCATTCGCACCGGCAACACACGACGCCCAGAGGGATACGCACGCCGGGACCAGGAATACCCGGAGGCCATTGCATTTCTTTATTATCATTAATGCGACTCCAAAAAGAGCCGAAACGGCAAGGTTGCTGTGTTTTTTTTATGGGTGTCCTATCCCTGCTTGGGGAATAATAACCCTGTATTAACTATTATCTTTATCTTTCAGCCGTCAAGTTGAACGACTGAGTTTTTATCACAAAAGGGAGAGACAGATGCAACGTTGCGGATGGGTCAGTCAGGATCCTTTATACATTGAGTACCACGATAAGGAGTGGGGCGTTGCTGAAAAGAATCCCCGCAAGCTGTTTGAGATGATATGTCTCGAAGGCCAGCAGGCCGGACTGTCGTGGATCACCGTGCTGAAAAAGCGTGAAAACTACCGCCGCGCTTTTCACCAGTTTGATCCGGTTCGCGTCGCGGCAATGGACGAAGAAGATATTGAACGTCTGGTTCTCGACGCCGGTATTATTCGCCATCGCGGTAAAATTCAGGCCATCATCGGCAACGCCCGCGCCTTCCTGGCGATGGAAAAAAATGGCGAACCTTTCGCAGATTTCGTCTGGTCATTCGTCGATAATCACCCCCAGGTGACGGCCGCCGCCACGCTGGCGGAGATCCCGACAACCACCCCGGCTTCTGACGCATTGTCGAAAGCGCTGAAAAAACGGGGCTTTAAGTTTGTCGGCTCCACTATCTGCTACTCCTTTATGCAGGCCTGCGGTCTGGTCAACGACCACGTCACCGACTGTTTCTGTCGCTCAGGAGGCCAGGATGATTCGTAACTGGGACGCTAACGAAACCGGCCCGCTGCTCGAACTGTGGCTTGAGAGTACGATCCACGCGCATCCGTTTATCGCCGAAAGCTACTGGCATGACAGCCTGGCGATAGTGCGCGACGTTTACCTGCCCTCCGCGCAAACCTGGGTATGGGAGCAGGACGGCGTGCTGAAGGGTTTTATCAGCGTGATGGAGTCACGCTTCATCGGCGCGCTGTTCGTCGCGCCGGATGCCGCCAGGCAGGGTATCGGCAGCGCGCTGATCGGCGAAGTCAAAAAACACTACGGTTGGCTAACCCTTGAGGTATACCAGAAAAACGTTCAGGCGGTGAATTTCTACCATGCGCAGGGCTTCCGCATTGAAGACTGCGCATGGCAGGATGAAACCCAGCATCCGACCTGGATTATGCATTGGTCGGCGGATCAAATGCCGTCAGCGTAAGCTCGGGCCCGGTATACTTTTCCAGCCAGGCCAGCGCCGTATTTCCGGCGCAGCCGTTACCCAGCCGCGATGTCGGAATATCTTTGGTCAGCACGTTCACCGCACCGTTTTTGCAGATCCCCGCCTGAGGGTCGAGATCGGGCCATGCTCCTTCGTGCAAGCAGATAACCCCGGGACGAATGCCGTCGGTCACTACCGCGCCGGCCAGCACCTGGCCGCGTGAATTCCATACCCGCACCAGATCGCCATCGGCGATATTGCGCGCCTGCGCATCGCGCGGATGAAGGGTTAACGGTTCACGACCCGCCACCGCGTACTGTTCGCGCAGCGACGTATGGTTGAGCTGGCTGTGGAGGCGGTGCGCCGGATGCGCTGACAGCACCTGGAGCTGGCCTTCCTGCGCATTGCCGTGCCATTCGTCCGGCTCCAGCCACATAGGGTGCGGCGGGCAATCCGGATAAGCAAACCCGGCGATGGTCGGCGAGTGAATTTCAATTTTACCGCTGGCGGTTTTCAGCGGATTCGCCTGCGGATCGGCCCTGAAGGCGGCAAAGCGGGCGAAGCGCGCGTTTTCAGGGTTCTCCGGCATTTCAATCAGCTGATTATCCTGCCAGAACTGGGCGAACGGCGGCAGCGTAACCTGCTGCGCCGCCCCGCGCTGGGCGGCAATCTGGTAAAACGTCTCCAGCCACTGCAGATCGTTTTTACCCTCGGTGAAGCGCTCCCGCCCGCCCGCTTCCCAGCGCTCGCTGAGGTCGGCGAAGACCTCGAAATCATCGCGCGCTTCATCGCGCGGCGCGACCACCCGCTTCATCGGCACCAGATGCTGGTTGCTGTAGTCGCCGGTCATGGTCATATCGTTGCGTTCAAATGAGGTCGTCGCGGGCAGCACGATATCGGCATGGCGCGCCGCGGCGGTCCAGAAGCATTCGGAAATGACGATAAGCTCCGGTTTTTGCCAGGCGCGGATCAGCCGGTTGGTATCCTGATGGTGGGTAAAGTTGGCGCCGCCCGCCCACCAGATAAAGCGGATATCCGGGAAGCGGCGTTCCATACCGTTATGTTGATAAGACGCTCCGGGATTTTCCAGCGCTTCAACGATACGCGCGACCGGGATTTTTTCCAATGCATCGGTCCCGCCCGCCACGCTGCCCTGCATTGAGGCCAGCACCGCCGCGCGGCGCGTAGGGTTGCCGCCGTTGGCAAAGTGATAGGAAAGGCCAAAGCCCCCGCCCTGGGTGCCTATCTGGCCGAGCATGGCGGCAAGGGTCACCAGCATCCAGTGTTTTTGTTCGCCAAACTGCTGGCGCTGCATTCCCCAGCCGGACATCAACATGGTGGTGTTTTCGTGGAAAAGTTGTGCCAGTTCGCGAATTTTCTCCGCGCTAATGCCGCAGATCGCCGCCGCCCATTCCGCCGTTTTTGCCGTTCCGTCGCTCTCCCCGGTCAGATAGCGGGCGAAAACGTCATAGCCGCTGGTGCAGCGGGCCAAAAACGCGTCATCCTGCCAGCCGTTTTCCACCAGCGTATGGGCGATACCGAGCATCAGCGCCACGTCGGTGCCCATATGCGGGGCGATCCACTCCGCCGCGTCGCCAAAGAATTCCGCCGTTTCCGATCGCATGGGATCGATGCAGATCACCCGCTTCCCACTCTGACGCAGACGATCGAACCACGGGATGCCCTGCTCATCGGAAGCGTTCCAGGCAATTTTTAGCGTATTTAATGGGTTAGCACTCCACAGCACCACGACATCGCTATGTTCCAACACCATTGGCCAGCTGGTCTGCTGCTGATAAACCTCATTACCGCCAACCACGTACGGCATGATCGCCTGGGCCGCGCCGGTAGAATAATCGCCCAGATGCCCGGTATAGCCGCCCGCCAGGCTCATATAGCGCTGGAGCAGCGTCGCCGCTTTGTGCAACACGCCATTTGAGCGCCAGCCGTAGGAGCCCGCAAAAATCGACGCCGGGCCGTAGCTTTCGCGAATGCGCCGGTGCTGGGCGTGAATCAGATCCAGCGCCTGCTCCCAGCTCACCCGCACAAACTCATCCTGCCCGCGCACGCCTTGTGGGCTTTCTGGCGAGGCGAGAAATCCCTTACGCACCATCGGATAACGTACGCGGGTTTTGCTATGCACCTGATCGCGCACTGCGGTTTGCAGCGAGTTGGGGAAAGGGGTATCAAGCGCCCCGCGCGAAGAGATGACGTTCTCGCCATCGGTTTCGACCAGCATTGGCCCCCAATGGGCTGCGGTCAGGATAGTTTTGGTAGCAGATGAGGTTGGCAATGCGGGCTCCTGGTCAGCGATAGCAGGTGTGGTGACGGCACGTTATTCAGCCGTTCAATGTTATTTACAAATTGAGATGCTCTCTGCGGAATTTTCTCCGGTTTCGGGCGTCATAATCAACCGTCACGGTCGCTGTGGCAAAGAATAAAAAGGATTAAGGAAATAAGATGAAAAAACGCGTACTCATGATTGCGGCTGTCGTTAACGGCGCACTGGCCATTTCTGGCTGTACCACCAATCCCTATACCGGGGAGCGCGAAGCGGGTAAATCCGGGATCGGCGCGGGCATTGGTTCGTTAGTCGGCGCAGGCGTTGGGGCGCTCTCCTCTTCCAAACATGACCGCGGCAAAGGCGCGCTGATCGGCGCGGCGGCCGGCGCGGCGCTGGGCGGCGGCATCGGTTACTATATGGACGTGCAGGAAGCGAAGCTGCGCGAGAAAATGCAGGGAACCGGCGTAAGCGTGACGCGAAACGGCGACAATATCGTGCTGAACATGCCGAACAATGTGACCTTCGACAGCAGCAGCGCCAACCTGAAACCCGCGGGCGCCAATACCCTCACCGGCGTGGCGATGGTGCTGAAAGAGTATGAGAAAACCGCCGTTAACGTAGTGGGTTATACCGACAGCACCGGCAGCCAGGATCTGAACATGCGCCTCTCTCAGCAGCGCGCGGAGAGCGTCGCCAGCGCGCTTATTACCCAGGGCGTGGCGGCTAATCGCATCCGCACAACCGGTATGGGCCCGGCGAACCCGATCGCCAGCAACAGCACGGCGGAAGGCAAAGCGCAGAACCGCCGCGTTGAAATTACCCTCAGCCCGCTGCAGTAATGCCCTCTTTGCCCGGCGACTCGCCGGGCAAAATGCTTGATATAGCGAATTTTCGCGCTAAGGTGTGTGCAGATTTCAGCAAAGGAAGCCACCATGGCGAAAGCGGCGCGAGCAACCATTAGCGATGTGGCGAAAGCCGCAAAGACCGGCAAAACCAGCATTTCACGCTATCTGAACGGCGAGAAGCATCTGCTTTCCGACGATCTGCTGGGGCGCATTGAAAAAGCCATTGCCGAGCTCGACTATCGTCCCAGCCTGATGGCCCGCGGCCTGAAGCATGGCCGCACCCGGCTGATCGGCCTGATCATCGCCGATATCACCAACCCCTACTCCGTCAACGTGCTCAGCGGCATTGAAGCCGCCTGTCGCGAAAAAGGATTTACCCTGCTGGTATGTAATACCAACAATGAGCTGGACCAGGAGCTGCACTATCTCGACCTGCTGCGCAGCTATCAGGTGGAGGGGATCGTGGTCAACGCGGTCGGGATGCGCGAGGACGGCCTCAACCGCCTGCAGCAGTCGGCGCTGCCGATGGTGCTTATCGACCGCAAAATTCCGGAATTCGCCTGCGATGTCGTCGGCCTCGATAATACCCAGGCCGCCACCACCGCCACCGAACACCTGGTAGAAAAAGGCTTCGAAGCCCTGCTGTTCCTTAGCGAACCCCTCGGCTCGGTCAATACCCGCCGCGAGCGCCTGAGCGCGTTTCGCCAGACCCTCCTGCGCCATACCGGTATTGTCGCGGAAAACGCCGAAGTACCGTTGAACGATGGCGCGATGCTGGATAACGTCCTGCGTCACTTCCACTCCCACCATCGCGGCATGCGCAAGGCGGTGATTTCCGCCAACGGCGCGCTGACCCTGCAAGTGGCACGCTCCCTTAAACGCGTTGGCCTGATTTGGGGCAGCGATATCGGCCTGCTGGGCTTCGATGAACTGGAGTGGGCCGAGCTGGCGGGCGTGGGGATCACCACGCTCAAACAGCCGACCTGGCAGATTGGCTTCGCCGCCGTCGAGCAGGTGGTGCGTCGGATTGAAGGCAGCAACGACCCGGTCTGCGAACGGGTGTTTTCCGGCGAGCTGATCGTCAGAGGCTCCACCTCCCGCTAACGATCCTTCGTGATGGCGATCATAAATTAGACATCCTGGCCTTTGCTTTGGAACCGATACCATCTAGCGTAATAAACAACGCATCAGATTATCGTCGGGAGTATTGGGATGGCCAGAAAGATTATTGTCGTTACCGCCGCGTACGGGAATGACCATGTTAAAGCGCTGGGCGGGCAGTCCGCCGTCCTGCCATTTATCGCCGGCTCCGGCGCCGACGGCGTAGAGATCCGCCGGGAACTGTTCAGCGCGGATGAGCTGAACCACCTGCCGGAACTGGCCGCCGATATTGAGCGCCGCGGCCTGCTGGTTTGCTATTCCGCACCGGAAGCCCTGTTTACCGCTGACGGCTCGCTCAACCCGCGCCTCGCCGACTTTTTGCAGGAAGCGCAAACCCTTAACGCGCTGTGGCTGAAGCTCTCGCTGGGCCGCTTTACCCACCAAAACGATCTGGACACCCTGCGCGATATCCTGCGCGAGAGCGGCATGGCGCTGGTGGTGGAAAACGATCAAACCGACTGCGGCCAGCTGGCGCCGATGCAGCGCTTCAAGGCCGCCTGTCGGGTTAACCAGCTGCCGATCACCCTCACCTTTGATATGGGCAACTGGCTGTGGGTTGGCGACTCGCCGGAAGAGGCCGCGCGCCACCTGGCGCCTGCCGTCAGCTATATTCATGTAAAGGCGGCTGAGCCGCACCATTCGCAGTTTCGCGCCGTACCGCCGGATGAAGCGTCCGGGCGCTGGCTGGCGCTGCTCGACAATCTGCCCGCAGACGCCCCGCGCGGGATCGAATTTCCGCTGACTGGCCATGACCTGACGGCCGTGACCCGCCGCTACGTCAACCTGTTACGCGAGGATTAAGTTATGCAAAAAGCGTTAGATGTCATCACGATAGGCGAAGCCATGGCGATGTTTGTCGCCACCGAAACCGGCGAACTGGCTGAAGTAGAACATTTTATGAAGCGCGTGGCGGGCGCGGAACTGAACGTCGCGACCGGGCTGGCCCGCCTCGGCTTAAGCGTCGGCTGGGTAAGCCGCGTCGGCGCGGACAGCTTTGGCCGCTTCGTCCTCACCGCGCTGGCGAAAGAGGGGATCGACGCCCGCGGCGTGAGCACCGATGGCCGCTACGCTACCGGCTTTCAGCTGAAATCTAAAGTCGAAAATGGAACCGATCCCATCGTGGAATATTTTCGCAAAGGCTCTGCCGCCAGCCATCTGTCGCCGGATGATTTTAACGAATCATACTTCGCCAGCGCCCGTCACCTGCACTTAAGCGGCGTGGCCGCCGCGCTGTCGGAAAGCTCATACGCCCTGCTGGACCGCGCGGCGCGCACCATGAAAGCGCAGGGAAAAACGATTTCGTTCGACCCCAACCTGCGGCCCACGCTGTGGAAAAGCGAAGCCGAGATGATCGAGAAGCTTAATCGCCTTGCGTTTCAGGCCGACTGGGTTCTGCCGGGGTTGAAAGAAGGCATGATTCTGACCGGCCAGCAAACGCCGGAAGCCATTGCGGACTTTTATCTCAGCCACGGCGTTCGCGCGGTCATCATAAAAACCGGCTCCGACGGCGCCTGGTATAAAACCGCAGACGGCGAACAGGGGGCCGTTGCGGCGATAAAAGTGGATAACGTCGTCGATACCGTTGGCGCCGGCGATGGCTTTGCCGTCGGGGTGATTAGCGCCCTGCTGGAAGGAAAACCGCTGCCGCAGGCGGTGAAACGCGGAAACAAAATCGGCTCACTGGCCATTCAGGTCCAGGGCGATAGCGAAGGCTTACCCACGCGTGAGGCGCTGGGCGAGTAAGCAGATTCAGCACAACGTCAGGCCGTTCTGTACCCTACATGCAGCGCGGCGTAACGGATCTTTTCTATGATGAGCGTCACCTCACTCACAGAGGCAAACCTATGAATAGTTCGACGAATGCAACAAAACGCTGGTGGTACATCATGCCTATCGTGTTTATCACGTATAGCCTGGCATATCTCGACCGCGCTAACTTCAGCTTCGCTTCGGCGGCCGGTATTACTGAAGATCTGGGGATCACCAAAGGTATCTCCTCCCTGCTGGGGGCGCTGTTTTTCCTCGGCTACTTCTTCTTTCAGATCCCCGGCGCGATTTACGCCGAACGCCGCAGCGTACGCAAACTCATTTTTATCTGCCTGATCCTGTGGGGCGCCTGCGCCTCGCTGACCGGGATGGTGCACAATATTCCCGCGCTGGCGGCGATTCGCTTTATTCTCGGCGTCGTCGAGGCCGCGGTCATGCCGGCGATGCTGATTTACATCAGCAACTGGTTTACTAAATCTGAACGCTCTCGCGCCAATACCTTCCTGATCCTCGGCAACCCGGTGACGGTGCTGTGGATGTCGGTGGTGTCCGGTTACCTGATTCAGGCCTTCGGCTGGCGGGAAATGTTTATTATCGAAGGCGTTCCGGCGGTGATTTGGGCCTTCTGCTGGTGGGTGCTGGTAAAAGACAAACCTTCGCAGGTCAACTGGCTGGCGGAAAGCGAAAAAGCCGCGTTGCAGGAGCAGCTGGAGCGTGAACAGCAGGGAATCAAACCGGTGCGCAACTACGGCGAAGCCTTCCGCTCGCGCAACGTTGTCCTGCTGTGCATGCAGTATTTCGCGTGGAGCATCGGGGTTTACGGTTTCGTTCTGTGGCTGCCGTCAATTATCCGCAGCGGCGGCGAGAATATGGGCATGGTCGAGGTCGGCTGGCTCTCATCCGTCCCCTATCTGGCGGCGACCATCGCGATGATCGTGGTCTCCTGGGCCTCCGATAAAATGCAGAACCGCAAGCTGTTTGTCTGGCCGCTGCTGCTGATTGCCGCCTTCGCCTTTATTGGTTCCTGGGCCGTTGGCGCCAACCATTTCTGGGTCTCTTATACCCTGCTGGTGATTGCCGGCGCGGCGATGTACGCCCCCTACGGACCGTTCTTCGCCATCATTCCTGAGATGCTGCCGCGCAACGTCGCCGGAGGCGCCATGGCCCTGATTAACAGCATGGGCGCGCTGGGTTCGTTCTTCGGCTCATGGTTTGTCGGTTACCTGAACGGCACCACCGGCAGCCCCGCAGCCTCGTACATTTTCATGGGAGTGGCGCTTTTCGTCTCGGTATGGCTTACTTTGATTGTTAAGCCTGCTAATAATCAAAAACTTCCGCTCGGCGCACGTCACGCCTGAAACCTTAACGCAACGGAGAACCGCATGAAGCCGTCAGTCATTCTCTACAAAACGCTTCCCGACGACCTGCAACAGCGTCTGGAACAACACTTTACCGTCACCCAGGTGAAAAACCTGCGTCCGGAGACCGTTTCACAGCACGCCGACGCGTTCGCTGAAGCGGTAGGTCTGCTGGGTTCCAGCGAAAAAGTCGATACCGCGTTACTGGAGAAAATGCCCAAGCTTCGTGCGACCTCGACCATCTCCGTCGGCTATGACAACTTCGACGTCGATGCGCTGAATGCGCGTAAAGTGCTGCTGATGCACACCCCGACGGTACTGACCGAGACCGTCGCCGATACCGTGATGGCGCTGGTATTGAGCACCGCGCGTCGGGTGGTTGAGGTGGCTAACCGCGTGAAGGCCGGCGAGTGGACCAAAAGCATCGGTCCGGACTGGTTTGGCAACGATGTGCACCATAAAACCCTCGGTATCGTCGGTATGGGGCGTATCGGGATGGCGCTTGCCCAGCGCGCCCACGCGGGCTTTGGTATGCCGATCCTCTACAACGCCCGCCGCCAGCACCCTCAGGCAGAAGAGCGCTTCAACGCCCGCTACTGCGATCTCGATACCCTGCTGGAGGAAGCGGATTTTGTCTGTCTGATCCTGCCGCTGACCGACGAGACTCATCATCTGTTCGGCAAAGCGCAGTTTGCCAAAATGAAGCCCTCGGCCATCTTTATTAACGCCGGGCGCGGCCCGGTGGTGGATGAGAAAGCGCTGATTGCCGCACTGCAGGAAGGTGAAATTCATGCCGCCGGCCTCGACGTTTTCGAACAAGAGCCGCTGGCGAAAGACTCCCCGCTGCTGAATATGCCAAACGTGGTCGCCGTGCCGCATATTGGCTCGGCCACGCATGAAACCCGCTATAACATGGCGGCCTGCGCGGTGGATAATCTGATTGATGCCCTGAACGGCAACGTTGAGAAGAACTGCGTGAATCCGCAGGTGAAGTGAGAAGTGAAAAAAGAAAACCCGGGCTAAGGTGAAGCCTTGCCCGGGCTGTCAGAGCCGTTAACGCGTCGCGTTAACTGCCGCGGTCCACGCCTGATTAAAGGCCTGGTGCTGAGCGGCCAGCGGCCCAATCAGCGTATTGTACTGACTGGCCTGCTGCGAAGTCGGGAACTGAATACCGTTCGCCACAAAGCTGACCTGGGTTTCTTGCTGAGCGATAAAATCACCCACCTGCACCAGCTGTTGGGTAAATACCTGCGCTGCCGGAATTAACGGCTGTAGCGCATTCGCCGGCGCCGTCACGACTTTGTTATAGACCTGGTCGAAGACCGGCTTGAGATCGTCGCCCTGTTTCAGCGCGCCGTGGGCGGCATCCGCCTGTATTTTTGCGTTCTCCAGCTGCTGGCTCAGTACGCCCAAAGCGCCGTTTGCCTGACGCAGCGGTTCGCGCTGGGTAACATAATCCTGCGGTACGCGGATCGCGTTCACGCTATCAACCACCGGACGCAAACCCGCATCCATCGCCTGGCTTACCTGCTGTGAATAGCCGTAAATCACCGCGTAATCGGAAACGAAAGGCCCGAACTGTTTTTTCTGATCGGCGGTCAGCGTCGGCAGACGTTCGCCGCTACGCATTGCCGTATTTTGCAGGAAGTCGATAAACGCTTTGCGCTGATCGCCTTCTTTATCAAAACACCCACTCAGGCTAACCACCATTAACAGGGCCGCAATAGCCGCAAACCAGCGAGAGCAGGACTTTCCTGTCGCCATTTTTTTACTCCTTTCAGCCAAAAAAAGCGCAAACAGACACACACGTGCCAGACGCTGACAAGGATAGTCCAGGTCGGCCTTGCAGGATACCTTTTCCTGACAATCTTCCTCCCTGAAAGCCGGTTTTTTAGCGTTTTAGCGGCCAGTCGCGTCGGCTGTTAAGTTCATCACAATTACCGCTATCATCCAGTATTCGGCTGAAACGCTTAACAAATTGATTTTGTTATTATTAATCTATTCTCTCTTCTGCACGGGTCGCAAAGTGGACGATAATCGCACGCTTCCCTTTTCGCCTGCATTGCCTGAACCGCCGTTCGATGATTTTATTAAATGAGCGATTAACGGCTTTTTGTTCGATAATCGCACAAACAACATCAACGACCGCGAGGGAGATAACAATAATCTATCTCTGTCCCCCGCTCTGCCTGCCAGGAATGCCGCATGAAGAAAACAACCATCGATATTCAGGCTTTTATCAATGAACATCCCTTCACGAAATACCAGTGGATGATTCTGGCCTTATGTTTTATCACCGTCGCGATGGACGGATTCGATACCGCGATAATCGGCTTTATCGCCTCTGACCTGGTGCAGGAATGGGGCGTCGAAAAATCGGCGTTAGGCCCGGTCATGAGCGCCGCCTTAGTCGGGCTCGCGGTCGGTGCGCTGACCGCCGGACCGCTCGCCGACCGCGTTGGGCGGAAAAAAGTTCTGATTATGTCCATCGTGGTTTTCGGTGGCTTCAGCCTGCTGACCGCCTTTGCTACCAGCCTTAACCAGCTGACGTTGCTGCGTTTTCTTACCGGCCTTGGCCTGGGCGCCGCCATGCCGAACGCCGCGACGCTGATGAGCGAATACGCCCCAGAGCGGCGTAGGGCTCTGATGGTTAACCTGATGTTCGTCGGCTTTCCGATGGGCTCCTCGCTGGGCGGCTTCCTCTCCGCCTGGATGATCCCCCATTACGGCTGGCAAAGCGTGCTGGTGCTTGGCGGCGTGATGCCGCTGCTGCTGGCGGTAGTGCTGATCTTTCTTCTGCCGGAATCCGCGCGCTATATGGTGGTCAAACGCCAGCCTGCCCAGCGTATCGCCGCGATCCTGCGCCGCATCGCGCCTGTTCCCGAGCAGGCGGAATTTGAACTACGCGAAGCGGGCCAGGTAAAGGAGAAATCGTCCATCGGCGTGATTTTCTCACCGCGCTACGCCGTCGGCACCGTCATGCTGTGCCTGACCTACTTTATGGGCCTGCTGATCTTCTATTTGCTGACCAGCTGGCTGCCGCTGCTCATCCGCGAAACCGGCGCGACGATGAGCCAGGCCTCTATTATCACCGCGCTGTTCCCGCTGGGTGGCGGGATTGGCGTGCTTATCCTCGGCGCGCTGATGGATAAGCTCAACCCAAACAAAGTGGTGGCCGTGGGCTGGCTGCTGACCGGCGTGTTCGTTTGTCTGGTTGGTTTCTCGACCCATAACCTGCTGCTGATGGGGATAATGGTATTTATCGCCGGCAGCATTATGAACGGCGCGCAATCATCAATGCCTGCGCTGGCCGCCGGTTTCTATCCCACCCAGGGACGCGCGACCGGCGTGGCCTGGATGTTAGGGATTGGTCGATTTGGCGGCATTCTCGGCGCCTTTAGCGGTGCGTTCCTGATGCAGGCCCAGCTCTCTTTCGAAACAATTTTCTCCTTGCTGGCAATCCCGGCCTTCCTGTCGGCCACCGCGCTGCTGGTCAAATATAAGCTTGGCCAACGGCAACCTCCGGCGGCCCAGGGTGAAGTGGAGAAGCTCCAAAAGGCGTAACTCACCGGCCAGCGGGCGCGCGCTGGCCTTTTCCGCTTTTCTTCTTATCTGTTTACAATAATTTGCTTATCGGCTCTCTCTATTACTTTTCAGCATGTTATATCGCCCGACGCGGCGCGAAAGAACCTCGGGTGATAAATAATTACCAGGGTAAGCATTCCTGGCCTTTTTTTCCGACTATTCTTAAGAGGCTCTACATAATTCACCCTCCGCCGTATGAAAGAGAGGAGTTCTCAATGGAATATAAAGATCCTGCATTTGAACTGCTGAGCAACCTTGAACAAATTATTTTTAAAGATCAGGCTCAGGCGGCCTCGCTGACGCGTAAGCCCGCCGCATGCATTGAATTTGACCAGCTACGCAAAGGTACCGGGCTGAAAATAGATGATTTTGCCAACGCCATGGGCGTCAGCGTAGCAATGGTACAAGAGTGGGAATCGAGACGCGTAAGGCCTTCTCCCACAGAGCTTAAGCTGATGCGCCTGATCCAGGCGAATCCGCAGCTTTCAAGACAGCTTATTGATTCATAATTTTAGCGTTTATGGGTTTCGGCTAGCGGTCCTGCCAAAGGACCGTTTTCATGCCAACGAAAAAAAAGTTTGCTATCACAACGTGAACATGCGTTAATGCTCGCAGGTTTGAAGTAAAGACCACAGAGCATTCGAATAGAGCAGTCCTTCAAAGGTTATCCGTTGATACCCCGGTAGTGAACTTTCCCTTTATCGCTTTAAATCTGTAGTCCAGACCGTAACGCCGCAAGGCTCATTTATTTTTTTAAAGGTAATTCACTATGTCCGGTAAAATGACTGGTATCGTAAAATGGTTCAACGCTGACAAAGGCTTTGGCTTCATCACTCCTGACGATGGTTCTAAAGACGTGTTCGTACACTTCTCTGCTATCCAGAACGAAGGCTACAAATCTCTGGACGAAGGTCAGAAAGTTTCCTTCACCATCGAAAGCGGCGCTAAAGGCCCGGCAGCTGGCAACGTAACCAGCCTGTAAGCTTAAAAAGCTCAAAATTATTAAGTCCCTGCCAAACGGCGGGGATTTTTTTATTTGCGCCTTAAGTCACCGCCATCCATCGATGGCGGTTTTTTGCATTTATAGCCTCTCAACGCTCCAGCCCTCTTCCCGCCATGCCAGGCAATGGGTCAGCTTCAGCGCCCGTAAAAAAGCTTCATCATGCGACACCACCAGCATCGCGCCGGGAAACTGTGCCAGCGCTTTTTCAATCGCCAGAGTGGACGCCAGGTCCAGATGGTTAGTGGGCTCATCCAACAGCAGCAGCTGCGTAGCCTCCCGTCGCCAGAGCACGCAGGCCAGCGCCGCTTTTAATCTTTCGCCTCCGCTCAGAACCGATAGCGGTAGATGGACTTTGTCCGCCCCCAGCTGTAGCTGCGCCAGCTGGCTGCGCAGCACACCTTCTTCTAAGGGCGTATCACCGAGATTCAGGTGCGCCATGACGGACAATGACAGGTCCAGCTGGCTCAGATGCTGATCCAGATACGCCGCGTTGACCGATAAGCGGCAGCTTCCTGAGAGCGGCGGCTGCAGGCCCAGCAGCGTTTTAAGCAACGTTGTTTTACCGCAGCCGTTAGGGCCGCGCAGCGCCACGCGCATCGGCCCATCTATACGCCAGTCCAGCGCTGCCATCGGTGAATGGGTCAGCCGCAACGCGTCCAGCTCCAGCACCTGCTTTCCCGCAGCGACCTGGCTACCGGGCAGAGTAAACATCACCGGGTTGTCTTCCTCTACCCGCTCACGCGCCTGCTCTATCGCATCGTTGAGGATGCTGCTTTGTTCACGATGCTGGCGCTTAAGGGTGCCGGGACGCTCTTTTGCCGCCCCTTTCCAGGCAACACGCTCAAATGAAGCGATATTGAGCGTGTCGATAGTGCGCAACGTCTGCGCCGAGCGGCGCCGGCAGGCATCGTGCTCTTTTTGCATCCGCGCCCGGGTTCGTCGCCTTTCAGTAACCGCATGCTCCAGCGCGGCGCGAGCCGCCTGCTGCTCCAGCTCACGCTGCTGCTGATAATCCACATAATTGCCGCCGTAGCTGCGCAAAGCCGCGGATGCCAGCTCGAGGATGCGCGGCATTTGGGTCAGTAGCTCCCGATCGTGGCTGGCGATCAACGCCCCTCCTCGCCATTGCTCAAGCTGCTGATATAGCCACGCGCGGCCTTGTCGGTCGAGATGGTTGGTGGGTTCGTCAAGCAGGAGGAAATCCGCGTCGGACAGGAACGCTCCGCACAGCTGCGCCTTCACTCTTTCCCCGCCGCTCATCGAAGAGGCGAGCCGTCCGGGGGAAAATTCTCCTAAGCCAGCGGCCTGGAATCCTGCATTCAGGCGCTCCGGGAGATCCCAAAAGCCATCAAGACGTTCAAGATCGTCGGCTCGCCCTTCGCCCCGTTCAAGACGAGCCAGAGCAGAAAAAACGAATTCGACGCCAAGCCATTCCGCCAGCGTCGTATCAGGAAACATGACATGCTGCTGAGCAACGTAGCTCACCGAAGCCACACGTTCGATATGGCCGCTCGACGGCGAGTCCAGGCCCGCCAGCAAACGCAATAATCGGGTTTTACCGACGCCATTGCGCCCGACAAGCCCGCAGAGGGTGCCTTCCAGCGATAAATTCAGCGGACCAAAAAGCGTATCTCCCGTCGCTAACTGACAGGTGACCTGATGCAAAAGAAAAGAGGGGGACCGGGCACAATGAGCCATAAGCACTCCTGAATGAAATCAATACCTCCCCTGCTCGCAAATAGCGCGAAGCAAGGCGTGAAATTCATCAGTCGTGTTTGTTCATTTGGCGCGTGCTCTCCGGTGAGACGAGGGATTCGTCGGGCCATAGGATAGCCATACCCCGGTATACATTTCAAGCCTGTTTTTTCGACTGGCCGTGAATCCGGAAAAAAAGCCTCCTGGTTTCAGGAGGCGAAATAATGATTTCATGAAAAAAACAGGGTGCTATAAGAATGCTTAACGCCGTAAGAATGGCGGAGATCGCTCTCCGCCACCGTCTCTTACGTTTTAATCCCACAGGCTAAGAACGCCACCAGCTCAATATTCCCCTGCCTGAGCTGTAATTCACACAGCGAATCACGCACCATCCAGGTAAATAATAAAATAGTGAAGCAAATCACTATTAAGCTAAACAACAGATACTTTTGCGGCATTCCTCGCCTCCCGTGTTGATTTTCAACAGGTAAGAGGCTACTCTTATGGTGTTCATGCATAGGGGAGCCTCACTTTGATTTATCATCAGGTGGGGCTTTTCTCTGTTTGTCTCCCGCTGAACGCCTGAGACAAACAGTCTCAAGCACCCGTCAGCATTCTACCGTAAATATCTGACCAGACTACGTTGGCATATTCCTAAAATAATTCCCGGCAATCAATGAAAATAGCGAAAATATCAATCAGCGAATTATTAATGGTTCACTTACTTATATTTTTAGTATAAAAAAACCTGCCCGCAGGCAGGTTTTTTATTATTACCCATTCACTTACTGCAGCAGGGAAATATCCGCTACCTGCAGGAACAGATCGCGCAGCTTGGACAGCAGCGTCAGTCGGTTTACGCGCACATCCTGGTCTTCTGCGTTCACCATCACGTTCTCGAAGAACTCATCCACCGGCTCGCGCAGGGACGCCAGCTCAATCAGCGCATCCTGGTAACGCCCTTCGGCGAAGTACGGCTGCAGCTTATCGCGCAGCACGACTAAATTGCCTGCCAGCTTGATTTCAGCCGCTTCTTTCAGTACGGAGGCGTGAACGATATCGTTCAGCGTCACGTCTGATTTCGCCAGAATGTTGGATACACGCTTGTTCGCCGCCGCCAGGGCGGAGGACTCTTCGAGGGTACGGAAGTGGGAAACCGCCTTCATACGCGCATCGAAGTCTGCCGGACGGGTTGGACGACGCGCCAGTACCGCCTGAATCGTGTCGACGGTATAGCCTTCATCCTGATACCAGGCGCGGAAGCGTCCCAGCATGAAGTCGATAACATCGTCAACCACGTTGCCATTCGTCAGCTTGTCGCCGTACAGACGCACCGCTTCTTCAGTCAGCGTTTGCAGATCCAGATTCAGGTTCTTCTCAACGATGATACGCAGCACGCCCAGCGCGGCACGACGCAGCGCAAACGGGTCTTTATCGCCTTTCGGGTGCTGGCCGATACCGAAGATACCCGCCAGGGTGTCCATCTTATCGGCAATCGCCACGGCGCAGGCCACCGGGTTAGACGGCAGGTCATCGCCGGCAAAGCGCGGCTGATACTGCTCGTTCAGGGCAACGGCAACGTCTTCCGCTTCGCCATCATGGCGCGCGTAGTGCATCCCCATCACGCCCTGCGTGTCGGTGAACTCGAAGACCATGTTGGTCATCAGATCGCACTTGGAGAGCAGGCCCGCGCGGGTAGCATGATTGACGTCCGCGCCAATCTGCTCAGCGATCCAGCCGGCCAGCGCCTGAATACGATCGGTCTTATCGCGCAGCGTACCCAGCTGCTGCTGGAACAGCACGGTTTGCAGACGCGGAAGGTTATCTTCCAGACGTTTTTTACGGTCGGTATTGAAGAAGAACTCAGCGTCCGCCAGACGCGGACGCACCACTTTTTCGTTACCAGAAATAATCTGGGTCGGATCTTTCGATTCGATGTTGGCGACGAAGATAAAATTCGGCAGCAGCTTGCCCGCGTTGTCGTAAACCGGGAAGTACTTCTGGTCCCCTTTCATGGTGTAAACCAGCGCTTCGGCAGGCACCGCAAGGAATTTTTCTTCGAACTTCGCGGTGAGGACCACCGGCCATTCAACCAGTGAAGTCACCTCTTCCAGCAGGCTTTCGCTCAGATCGGCGTTGCCGCCAATTTTACGCGCCGCTTCTTCCGCATCGGCTTTAATTTTGGCTTTACGCTGTTCGTAATCGGCGATGACTTTACCGCGCTCCAGCAGGATCTGCGGATACTGATCGGCATTGTCGATAGTGAACTCCGCCTCACCCATAAAGCGGTGGCCGCGAATAACGCGATCGGACTGCACGCCCAGAATGGTGGCCGGGATCACTTTGTCGCCCAGCAGCAGGGTCACGGTATGAACCGGACGCACGAAGTGGACGTCGGACGCGCCCCAACGCATCAGTTTCGGGATCGGCAGCTTCGCCAGCGAGGTCGCGATCATGTTCGGCAGCAGCGCTTCGGTGCTCTCGCCTTTCACGTGGGCACGATACAGCAGCCATTCGCCTTTATCGGTCGTCAGACGTTCAGCCTGATCGACGGTGATACCGCAGCCGCGCGCCCAGCCTTCGGCCGCTTTGCTCGGGTGGCCGCTGGCGTCAAACGCCTGGGCAATCGCCGGGCCGCGTTTTTCAACTTCACGGTCTGCCTGCGCAGCCGCCAGATTCGCCACTTTCAGCGCCAGACGGCGCGGTGCGGCAAACCATTCAACTTTACCGTGCGCGAGGCCAGCGTTATCCAGCTCTGCGGTCACGTTCGCAGCAAAGGATTCAGCCAGGCTGCGCAGTGCTTTTGGTGGCAGCTCTTCAGTGCCGATTTCCACCAGGAAAGTTTTCTCAGACATGGCCGCCTCTTATTTATTCTTGTTGCACATCGGGAAGCCCAGGGCTTCACGGGAAGCATAGTAAGCTTCAGCCACTGCTTTGGTCAGGGTGCGAATGCGCAGGATATAGCGCTGACGCTCGGTGACGGAGATGGCTTTACGCGCGTCCAGCAGGTTAAAGCTATGGGCGGCTTTCAGAATGCGCTCGTAGGCAGGCAGCGGCAGCGGGTTTTCCAGCGCCAGCAGCTGCTGGGCTTCTTTCTCATACTGCTCGAAGCAGGAGAACAGGAAGTCCACGTCGGCATATTCGAAGTTATAGGTGGATTGCTCCACTTCGTTCTGATGGAACACGTCGCCGTAGGTCGTTTTACCCAGCGGGCCATCGCTCCAGACCAGATCGTAAACGCTGTCGACACCCTGGATATACATCGCCAGACGTTCCAGACCGTAGGTGATCTCGCCGGTGACCGGCTTACACTCCAGACCGCCAACCTGCTGGAAGTAGGTGAACTGCGTGACTTCCATACCGTTCAGCCACACTTCCCAACCCAGACCCCAGGCGCCCAGCGTCGGGTTTTCCCAGTTGTCTTCGACGAAGCGAATGTCGTGGATGGTCGGATCCATACCCAGCTCTTTCAGAGACCCAAGGTACAGCTCCTGGATATTATCCGGAGAGGGTTTTATCACCACCTGGAACTGATAGTAGTGCTGTAAACGGTTCGGGTTTTCACCGTAGCGACCATCGGTCGGACGGCGGGAAGGCTGCACGTAGGCGGTCGCCATCGGCTCGGGACCCAATGCGCGTAAGCAGGTCATCGGGTGAGAGGTGCCTGCGCCGACTTCCATGTCCAGTGGTTGAACAATGGTGCAGCCCTGGCGAGCCCAGTAATCCTGTAAGGTCAGGATCAGGCCCTGGAAGGTCCTGGTATCAAACTTTTGCATATGATTTCGTGCTGGATACGTGTGGATTTAAAGGAAGGAGCCAGTATACCCGCTGGCTGCGAGATATACAGTATGAAACGGGATTGTTTAGGGAAAATTGCGGAAATAAGCGCCACCGTGGGCGCGTTTAGCGCATGGAAAGATGCAAAAACTGTCCGTCCGGGTCAAAAGAACAGATAAAACGTTCATTCCGCGCAGTCTTGCCCGAAAGCTCGTAGCTCCCCTGAAACTGCTCGAAATGGCTGATGTCAACCTGGCGCACGCCTGTACTATAACGAACGGCGGCATTATCCTTGCAAAGCTGCGCCATATTGAGGGTAGCCTGCGGCGTTATCCGTGCTTTCTGCGCCTTCTGCACTGGCGGAGACGGCGTCGCGCTACAGCCCGCCAGCAGGCACAGCAGTAGTCCAGAAAACACATATTTCATCACCATTTTTTCTCGACCGCCTTGTTAGTAAATTGTTATCGTGCAGGTTACGTTAAATAATCGGCACATTGTGCGAATTGGGCCACACCTCGACAAGTCTATGCCGAAAAACTCGGATTATTCCACTGCGATACCAGCGTATAAGGGCGGTCAGACCCTTTCTGAGAAGGAGAAACAGAGGTACTGATGCAGGAAAAAATTCACTGGATTACCCATTTGCGCGGCATTGCCTGCATGATGGTGGTCATGATTCATAGTACCACCTGGTATATCACGCATCCGCACACCATCAGCCTGCTGGAGTGGGATCTCGCCAATATCCTCAACTCGGCATCTCGCGTCAGCGTCCCCCTGTTTTTCATGATTTCAGGCTATCTGTTTTTCGGCGAGCGCAGCGCCCAGCCCCGCCATTTTCGGCGTATCGCACTATGCATTCTCTTTTATAGTGCGCTGTCGCTGCTCTATATCACCTTGTTTACCCACATCAACGTTGAACTGTCGCTGAGAAATTTGCTGCAGAAACCGGTGTTCTACCATCTGTGGTTCTTCTTCGCTATCGTGGTCATTTACCTGCTTTCTCCGCTGGTGCAGGTTAAGCAGGTGAGCGGCAGGATGCTGCTGGCGCTGATGCTGGTGCTGGGTATTCTGGCAAACCCCAATATGGTCCCGGTGAAAGCCGCAGGCGTTGAATGGCTGCCGCTCAATCTCTATATCAACGGCGATACGTTCTACTACGTGATGTACGGCGTATTAGGGCGGGCAATCGGCACGCTGGATACCGATAAAAAATGGCTGACTGCGCTCTGCGCTGGGCTATTCATCACGGGAGTATGGGTAATATCACGCGGCACGCTGCACGAACTGCGCTGGCGCGGCGATTTTGGTGATACCTGGTATTTATACTGCGGCCCTGCGGTTTTTGTCTGCGCGCTCGCCCTGCTGACGCTGGTAAAAAATACGCTCAATACGCGTCAGCTGCCGTTTATTGCGCTTATTGCGCGCCATTCGTTAGGCATTTACGGGTTTCATGCGCTGATTATTCACGCGCTGCGCGCCAGCGGACTTGAGCTGACCCGCTGGCCAATGTTGGATATTGCCTGGATATTCAGCGCTGCGCTGCTGGGTAGCCTGGCGCTATCAATGTTGGTACAGCGAATTGACAGCCGCCGACTGGTGAGCTGAAAAACGGCGCCTGCGGTTCAACGCCGGCGCCGTCGTTTACTCAGCGGGCTCTTCCGTGACTGCGCCGACCTCTCTTCGCTGTCCGCTGACAGCTTATTCCACTGAGTTATTGCGAGCTTTATCCGTGACTTTAGCGGGATAAGGCGTTGCCGACGCACCGTACATACAGACAAACCACGCCATCACGTAAATACTTTTTTCACGCCACGGAGCCGGGACAAAGCAGGCGCCGACCAGCAGCAATCCCGCCGACAACAGCACCACCAGCCGGCACAGCGAGATAAAATCGCCGTCTCGCTGTGCTTCCTGCGCCGTTCGCTGATGCGTGAGCACAGCAAACATCCCCATGACCAGAACGCCCAGAAAATAGCCTTTACCGCTAAATAATGGGCAGGTTCGCCAGATTCCCACCAGATAAACCAGTGCGCCAATAGACATCAACAGCCTTGCAATAAGATTGTTTTTCATGGTGCCTCCCTGGCATAAGACAGGCCCCATTGTGGACTGGCAGGATGCGTTTATCCGTACTTTTCGTCCCTGAAACGACAAATTCGGAATATATAAATACACTCGATAACTACATGAATTTAAAAACATTCAAGAGATGAATTCGCCCCATCGACAGGGGCGAAAGAATCAGGACATCAGCGGTAAAAGCTGCTGATAAATCTGGCGGAAGGTTTCCCGGCGAGGGGCGTAACGAGCAAAGCGCTCGGCATCAGGACGATGAGCCTGTTCCAGCGGGAGCTGAGGAAGTAGATCGGAAAACGCGATATTTTGATGCAACGCCAGCTGGGCCAGCCGCGCCGCGCCAAGCGCCGGGCCGACGTCACCGCCGGTGCGGAAATCCAGCTGCTGGCCGCTAATATCCGCCAGCATTTGCCGCCAGTAGGCGCTGCGCGCGCCGCCGCCGATAAGCGTGACGCTCTCGGGCTTCACGCCGCAGGCGTGAACCACATCCATACCGTCCGCCAGCGCATAACCGACGCCCTCCAGCACCGCCCGCGCCAGTTCCGCCGGACCATGTTGATGAGTCAGGCCGAAAAAGACGCCTTTGGCCTGCGGATTATTGTGCGGCGTACGTTCACCGGAGAGGTAGGGCAGGAACCAGACCGGATCGGCATCGTCATTCGCCGCTTCCGCCGCCGCAATCAGCGCCGGAACCGTGCCGAGGCCGGTTAATGTCGCCGCCCAATCGAGGCAGGAAGCCGCGCTCAGCATGACCGACATCAGATGCCAGCGCCCGGGCAGCGCGTGGCAAAAACTGTGTACGGCGCTTTCCGGCTTGCTCAGAAAGCCGTCGCTGACGGCAAAGTAGACGCCGGAGGTCCCCAGCGACAGCATCGCCTGGCCCGCATCCGCCATGCCAACACCCACCGCCCCCGCCGCGTTGTCGCCGCCGCCGGCTACCACCAGCGCTTCCGGCATATTCCACGACTGCGCGACGGCCGGGCGCAGCGAACCCGTCACTTCACATCCTTCGAACAGCGCCGGCATGTTATCGCGGCTCAGACCGCAGGCGGCGAGCATCTCATCGCTCCAGTCGCGGCGCGCCACGTCCATCCACATCGTTCCGGCGGCATCGGACATATCGCTGGCAAACTCACCGGTCATGCGCAAACGTAAATAATCTTTTGGCAGCAGGACTTTATCGACCTGTTTGAAGATCTCAGGCTCGTGACGTTGTACCCACAGCAGCTTCGGCGCGGTAAATCCCGGCATCATCAGGTTGCCGGTTATCTGCCGCGAACGGCTGACGTTCTCTTCCAGCAGCGCGCACTCTTCACCGCAGCGGCCATCATTCCATAAAATTGCCGGGCGCAGGACGCGCTGTTGCTTATCCAGCAGCGTCGCGCCGTGCATCTGGCCCGCAATACCTAACGCTTTGACTTCGCGCAGCGAGTGCTGCGCGCCCAGCGCTTTCATCGCGCGGTCCGTCGCCAGCCACCAGTGCTCAGGATCTTGTTCAGACCATAAAGGGTGCGGACGCGACACGTTGAGCTTTTCGGTATGCGAAGCCACGACCTCGCCCTGCTCGTTGAGCAGAATAGCCTTGACGCCCGAGGTGCCCAGATCAATCCCGATATACATACAGCCTCTCCTTACTGACGCGCCACGGCTAAGCGTGGCGCGAATAAAGCATCGGTTATCGCCAATGCCCGGGCTCGCCGGGCATCATCGCCCTCATTAGCGATCAAAGAGGTAACGGTTAACCACGTTTTCCAGCAGTTCCTGATGGCCGCTCTGGTGCTCCGGCGCCAGGTTATGCTGAGTGGCATACTGGGCAATGTCCGCCAGGTTCATCTGGCCTTTCAGGATCTGCTGACCCAGCTCGCCGTTCCAGCCGGCATAGCGCCTGGCGACGCGTTTATCCAGCTCGCCGTCTTCAATCATACGAGCAGCGACTTTTAACGCCAGCGCCATGGTGTCCATCGCGCCAATGTGGCCGTAGAACAGGTCGTATTTGTCGGTGCTCTGACGACGCACTTTAGCATCAAAGTTCAGGCCGCCGGTGGTGAAGCCGCCCGCTTTCAGGATTTCGTACATCACCAGCGCATTCTCTTCAACGCTGTTCGGGAACTGGTCGGTATCCCAGCCCAGCTGCGGGTCGCCGCGGTTAGCATCAACGGAGCCAAACAGACCCAGAGCAATGGCGGTCGCAATTTCGTGGTGGAAAGTGTGGCCGGCCAGCGTCGCGTGGTTCGCTTCGATGTTCAGTTTGATCTCTTTTTCCAGGCCGAACTGTTTCAGGAAGCCATAGACGGTAGACGCGTCGTAATCGTACTGATGCTTGGTTGGCTCCTGCGGTTTAGGTTCAATCAGCAGCGTGCCCTGGAAGCCGATTTTATGTTTATGCTCCACGACCAGCTGCATAAAGCGGCCAATCTGCTCGCGCTCCTGGCGCAGGTCGGTATTGAGCAGAGTTTCATAGCCTTCGCGGCCGCCCCACAGGACGTAGTTTTCCCCGCCCAGTTTGTGGGTCGCATCCATCGCGGTCACCACCTGAGTGGCCGCCCAGCTGAACACTTCCGGATCCGGGTTGGTTGCCGCACCGGCACCGTAACGCGGGTTCGTAAAGCAGTTTGCCGTACCCCACAGCAGCTTGACGCCGCTCTGCTGCTGTTTTTCCGCCAGCACATCCACCATCTGCGCGAAGTTATTGGCATACTCTTTCAACGACGCCCCTTCCGGAGAAACGTCAACGTCGTGGAAGCAGTAGTACGGTACGTTCAGTTTGTGGAAAAACTCAAACGCGACATCGGCTTTGCGTTTCGCCATTTCCAGCGCTTCGCCCGGCTGCTGCCACGGGCGGTTAAAGGAGCCCACGCCGAACATATCAGCGCCGTTCCAGCAGAAGGTGTGCCAGTAGCAGGCCGCAAAGCGCAGGTGCTCTTCCATCCGTTTGCCCAGGACCAGCTCATCCGGATTGTAATGACGGAAAGCCAGTGGGTTAGCGGATTTCGGGCCTTCATAACGAACGCGATCGAGCTGATCAAAATAGGTCTGCATAATGAACTCCATATTCAGGGATGCGGCGAGTAATAAGTCATAAGCCAATATAGAATTCTCTTTTTAGTTTCCTCAATTACGTTATTTCACACTGTGATTGAGAGAATCCACAAACGTGCGCCAGGTCGCAAAAACAATAGAACAACGCCCTCACTTCGCTGCTTACGCCACGAGAGATCAATGAAATACGATGAGAACTAATTATTAAAGTACGATCGCGGTCATAATTTAACAAATAAACAAAATTTCATAACGGCAAAATAAGCATAGATAATTGCCAGCGCTCCTTTCCGCGTTAAAAATCTGCTACGTATCAGGCCGTTTATTTTTATCGTTCGTCTTATCCTGCACTTTACAAAAAAGGTGTTATTATTATGAAGATAAAGAACCTTTGCCTAACGCTCTGTGCTTCACTCCTCCTCACCAGCCTGTCGGGCATTGCGAAAGAAGTCAAAATTGGCATGGCGATTGACGACCTGCGCCTTGAGCGCTGGCAAAAAGATCGCGATATTTTTGTCAATAAAGCTGAATCATTAGGTGCAAAAGTATTCGTCCAGTCAGCCAATGGCAACGAAGAAACGCAAATGTCGCAAATCGAAAATATGATTAATCGCGGCGTCGACGTTCTGGTTATTATTCCCTATAACGGTCAGGTGCTGAGTAATGTGATAAAAGAGGCTAAACAGGAGGGAATTAAAGTTCTCGCCTACGATCGTCTCATCAATAACGCCGACATTGATTTCTATATTTCGTTTAATAATGAGAAAGTTGGCGAAATGCAGGCGCAAAGCCTGGTCAATAAAGTGCCTCAGGGCAACTATTTCTTAATGGGCGGCTCGCCGGTAGACAATAACGCCAAGCTTTTCCGCGCCGGCCAAATGAAAGTTCTTAAGCCCTATATTGATGAAGGAAAAATTAAGGTCGTCGGCGATCAGTGGGTCGACGGATGGCTGCCAGAAAATGCGTTGAAGATTATGGAAAACGCCCTGACCGCCAATAATAACAAAATTGATGCGGTCGTCGCCTCTAACGATGCCACCGCCGGCGGCGCCATTCAGGCGTTAAGCGCCCAGGGGCTCGCAGGCAAAGTGGCGATTTCCGGCCAGGATGCCGACCTCGCCGGCGTGAAGCGCATTATCGCTGGCACTCAGACGATGACCGTTTACAAACCGATCGCTGACCTTGCCACCACTGCAGCAGAGATCGCCGTCGAACTGGGCAACGATAAGCAGCCGAAGGCCGACGCCACGCTCAACAACGGCCTCAAAGATGTGCCGTCCCGGCTGCTGACGCCCATTGAGGTCAATAAAGACAACATTGACCAGACGGTGATCAAAGACGGTTTCCACAAAAAAAGCGAGCTGTAATCTCTGACGCCCTCTCCCGGGGGCGTTGCCCCATCCAGCCGGATATCGCTTATGTGGAGTCTCTATGTCCTGGTTACTCGAAATGAAAAACATTACTAAAACCTTCGGTACGGTGAAGGCGATTGATAATGTCAGTCTGCGGCTTAACGCCGGAGAAGTGGTCTCGCTGTGCGGCGAAAACGGCTCCGGTAAATCCACGCTCATGAAGGTCCTTTGCGGAATATATCCGCACGGTAGCTATGAGGGAGAGATTATTTTTTCCGGGGAAACGTTGCGGCCGGGCCATATACGCGATACCGAGCGCAAAGGGATTGCCATCATTCATCAGGAGCTGGCGCTGGTAAAACATCTGACCGTTCTGGAGAATATTTTTCTCGGCGCGGAGATCTCCCGCCACGGTCTGCTGGATTACGAAACCATGACCTTACGCTGCGAAAAGCTGCTGGCCCAGGTCAATTTAGCCATATCACCCGATACCCGCGTCGGCGATTTGGGCCTTGGCCAGCAGCAGCTGGTCGAAATAGCAAAAGCGCTGAATAAACAGGTACGGTTGTTAATTCTCGACGAACCCACCGCCTCGCTAACGGAACAGGAGACGGCAGTTCTGCTGAATATTATTCGCGATCTGCAAAATCACGGTATTGCCTGTATTTACATTTCCCACAAGCTCAATGAAGTCAAAGCCATCTCCGACACCATCTGCGTGATCCGCGATGGGCAGCATATCGGTACCCGTAACGCTGACGGCATGAACGAAGATGACATTATCACCATGATGGTCGGCCGCGAGCTTACCGCCCTCTATCCGAGCGAAGCCCACAGCTGCGGCGAGGAAATCCTGCGGGTGGAAAACCTGACGGCCTGGCACCCGGTGAATCGCCATATTAAGCGGGTTAATGACGTCTCCTTTTCGCTGCGGCGCGGGGAAATACTGGGGATCGCCGGGCTGGTCGGCGCGGGCCGTACCGAAGCGGTCCAGTGCCTGTTCGGCGTCTGGCCGGGCCGCTGGCAGGGAAAAATCTTTATTGATGGCCAGCAGGTGACGATTCACAGCTGTCAGCAGGCTATTGCGCAGGGCATCGCCATGGTACCGGAAGACAGAAAGAAAGACGGTATTGTGCCGGTCATGGCAGTGGGTAAAAACATCACCCTCGCCGCGTTAAACCAGTTTACCGGTCCGCTGAGCAGCCTTGACGATGCCGGAGAGCAGCACTGTATTCAGCAATCCATCCAGCGTTTGAAGATCAAAACCTCATCGCCGGAGCTGGCGATCGGTCGCCTGAGCGGCGGCAATCAGCAAAAGGCGATCCTCGCCCGCTGCCTGCTGCTGAACCCGCGCATTCTGATACTCGATGAGCCCACCCGCGGCATCGACATCGGCGCCAAGTACGAAATCTACAAGCTGATTAATCAGCTGGTGCAGCAGGGGATCGCCGTCATTGTCATTTCATCCGAACTACCCGAAGTGCTGGGGCTAAGCGACCGGGTGCTGGTGATGCATGAAGGTAAATTGAAGGCTAATTTGATCAACCAGGGCCTGACCCAGGAACAGGTGATGGAAGCCGCACTGAGGAGCGAACGCCATGTCGAAGAACACGTCGTCTGAAATGAAACTCACCCCGCCTGCCGCTGGCGCGCTATCGGGGCTGAAGGGGATGAACCTCCAGGTATTCGTGATGATCGCCGCTATCGTGGCCATTATGCTGTTTTTCACCTGGACCACCGAAGGCGCTTATCTGAGCGCGCGTAATATCTCCAACCTGCTGCGCCAGACCGCCATTACCGGCATTCTCGCGGTCGGCATGGTGTTTGTGATTATTTCCGCCGAGATCGATCTCTCCGTCGGCTCAATGATGGGGCTGCTCGGCGGCGCAGCGGCAATATTTGATGTCTGGCTGGGCTGGCCGCTACCGCTGACCATTGTGGTCACCCTGGCGCTTGGCCTGCTGCTGGGGGCCTGGAACGGTTGGTGGGTTGCCTATCGTAAAGTCCCCTCGTTTATCGTGACGCTCGCCGGCATGCTGGCATTTCGCGGTATTTTGATAGGCATTACCAACGGGACCACCGTCTCTCCCACCAGCCCGGCGATGTCGCAAATCGGCCAGAGCTATCTGCCTGATGGCATTGGCTTTGGTATCGGCGTGGCGGGCATGGCGGCCTTTATCATCTGGCAGTGGCGCGGCCGTATGCGACGTCAGGCTCTCGGCCTCTCCACGCCCGCCTCCGCTTCAGCCGTTGGCCGCCAGACGATTACCGCCGTTATTGTACTGGGCGCCATCTGGCTGTTAAACGACTATCGCGGCGTCCCGACGCCGGTACTGATTCTCGCCGCGCTGCTGCTGGCGGGCATGTTTATGGCCACCCGTACCGCGTTTGGGCGCCGCATCTACGCCATCGGCGGCAACCTGGAGGCCGCGCGTCTATCCGGCATTAGCGTGGAACGCACCAAGCTGGCGGTGTTCGCCATTAATGGCCTGATGGTGGCGATTGCCGGGTTGATTCTCAGCTCGCGTCTTGGCGCCGGTTCCCCTTCCGCCGGCAACATCGCCGAACTGGACGCCATCGCCGCCTGCGTGATCGGCGGTACCAGCCTCGCCGGCGGCGTCGGCAGCGTCGCGGGCGCGGTCATGGGCGCTTTTATCATGTCCGCGCTGGACAACGGCATGAGCATGATGGACGTCGCCACCTTCTGGCAGTACATCGTTAAAGGGGTCATTTTATTGCTCGCTGTATGGATGGATTCCGCCACGAAACGCCGAAGCTGAGGGCTGTGAAAAAAAATGCCCGAATTATTTGCGCTACCGCCAAACTTAGGCACAAGTAGCTTGAAAAAATCCGGGCATTGGCCGGTATTGTATGGCCTGCAAGAGAGACCAGGAACAACACTATGTTTGAAAAGCGTCACCGTATTACGCTGTTATTCAATGCCAACAAAGCCTACGATCGCCAGGTCGTTGAGGGCGTCGGCGAATATTTACAAGCATCGCAACTGGAATGGGATATCTTCATTGAGGAAGATTTTCGGGCACGAATTGAAAACATCAAGGAGTGGTTAGGCGACGGCGTTATTGCCGATTACGACGATCCGGAAATTGAAAACCTGCTGATCGACGTGAATGTTCCGATTGTCGGCGTCGGCGGCTCCTTCCACCGCCCGGAGTGCTATCCGCCGGTTCACTATATCGCCACCGACAACGCCGCGCTGGTCGAGAGCGCCTTCCTGCATCTGAAGGAAAAGGGCATTAACCGCTTTGCCTTTTACGGCCTGCCCGCTTCCAGCTGTAAAGGCTGGGCCGCCGAGCGCGAGCACGCGTTTTGCCAGCTGGTCGCCAGAGAGAAATATCGCGGCGTGGTCTATCAGGGGCTCGAGACGGCGCCGGAAAACTGGCAGCATGCGCAAAACCGCCTCGCCGACTGGCTGCAAACCCTACCGCCGCAAACCGGCATCATCGCCGTTACCGACGCCCGCGCGCGCCACGTATTACAGGCCTGCGAGCGGCTGCATATCCCCGTCCCGGAAAAGCTGTGCGTTATCGGCATAGATAACGAAGAGCTTACCCGCTACCTGTCGCGCGTGGCGCTCTCCTCCGTTGCGCAGGGCACCCGTCAGATGGGCTACCAGGCGGCAAAGCTGCTGCATCGCCTGCTGGAGAATGAAGAGCTGCCGCTTCAGCGTCAGCTTATCCCGCCGATGCGCGTGGTAGAACGCCGCTCCACCGACTACCGTTCGCTCACTGATCCTTCGGTCATTCAGGCGATGCACTATATCCGTAACCACGCCTGTAAAGGGATTAAAGTTGAGCAGGTGCTGGACGCCGTGGGTATTTCCCGCTCGAATCTGGAAAAGCGCTTCAAAGAGGAAGTCGGCGAAACCATTCATACGGTGATCCACAGCGAGAAGCTGGAAAAAGCGCGCAGTCTGCTGGTATCAACCACCCTATCGATTAACGAAATCTCCCAGATGTGCGGCTATCCATCGCTGCAGTATTTCTATTCGGTGTTTAAGAAAGAGTACGACGTGACGCCGAAGGAGTACCGCGACCGGCACAGCGAAGTCATGATGTAGCGCGCAAAGAAAAATGCCCGGGCTTACGCACCGGGCATCAATGATGACATGTAAGAGCAATTACATGTGCGCGGCTATCAACCGCTGGTTATCCTGATACATCGCGAAGAGATAGTTGTTATAGCTCGACCCTTTGGTCGAATAGCCCTTCAGCTTATGAATCATCGTGCTGGCGGTCACTTCCTGATCGGCTTTACGCAGCTGCGCACGCGATTTACGGAACGACGAGTAGGCCGGATGCGTATTCAGATTTCGGACATAGGCCTGAACGGACTCTTCCACCGAATCAAACTGGGAGTAGCCCTTCACCGCACCGCGGCAGTTTCCACCGCCACACTTCATACCAAATAAATTGTTGTTCACCCGCGCCAGCTTTGACGTTCCCCAGCCGCTTTCCGCCGCTGCCATGGTAGCGACCATGCTATTCGGGATAATGTCGACGCGCTCAAGCAGCGAGTTCCATGGAATATGGCGAGTATTGCCGGACCACTTCACTTTATAGCGAGAGGCGATCTCTTTCAGCCGCGTACGCTCGCTCGGCGACCAGCGCGCATCGTACTGCTTGGAAACAAGCCAGTTACGATCGGCGGTAATCACCTGATTCTGTTTCGTAATGTAAGGCATTACCGTCCGGAGAAACGCTTTTTTCCTTGGTGTCCCGGAAGGGTATTTTCGCAAATCAGGAAGTGAACTGCTCTTTACACTATTGCGAGAATACTCTTGTTTACTGCTTACCTTGCTTACTTTAACGGTGCTTTTCTTCTTAACTATTGGGGCTTTATGACTCGTTGTTGCTGTGTGTGTTGTTGCCAGCACACTACCTGAAAATATGCAGGTAAGTAACATGAGTATCGCGGCCCCATATCGTCGAATGGGAGTCGATATCATTAGGTCTCCTGGTCGGATGCAATCATTCCAACGCCTTGTTTTTCACAAAAAATCGATAGTTGAATCGCGAATAGTATCAAAAATACCCAGATGACGCACCCACAGAAATAGTCCAATTCCGAAAAGCTGTCATCTGAAATCGGTTTCCGCCCCATGACAACAGTACAAAAATGCGACAACCATCGCATTTTTTGCTTGTTTTTTGAACGCGATCACTCACCCTTTTTCATCCTCCCTGGAAAAGCGCCGGTGGGATGAGTTCATTAGACAGCCAGACGCGCAAACTGAACAAAAAACCGCACACAGGACTCCGGAATGAAACTCGCTGCGCTTGCGTCGCTGCTGTTGCCTGGGATGGCCTTCGCCGCCTGGACTACCGCAGATTTCCCCGCCTTTACCGAAGAAGGCACCGGCAGATTTATCAGTCAAAACGAGGTAGCAAAGGGTACGCGCCCTCTGCGGATTAATTTTGACCAACAGTGCTGGCAGCCTGCCGGTGCGATCAAGCTCAACCAGATGCTGTCTATGGAACCTTGCCGCGATCCGGCGCCGCAGTGGCGCGTATTCCGCGATGGCCGCTATACCCTGGAAGTCGATACCCGTTCAGGTACGCCAACCATGATGGTCTCTCTGGAGGAGAAACAGACCGCCGCCGCCGCACCGCAGATGAAGCAGTGTCCGAAATGGGATGGCAAGCCGCTTACCATTGACGTCAGCAAATCCTTCGCCGAAGGCAGTAAAGTTCGCGATTTCTACAGCGGTAATATCGCGACCGTCAGCGGCGGTAAAGTTACCCTCCAGCCGGCGTTTAACAGCAATGGTCTGCTGCTGCTTGAACGCGCGGAAACGGAAGCCACCGCGCCGTTCAACTGGCATAACGCCACCGTCTATTTCGTGCTGACCGATCGCTTTGTCAACGGCAACCCGGCCAACGACAATAGCTATGGCCGCCACAAAGACGGCATGCAGGAAATTGGCACCTTCCACGGCGGCGACCTGCAGGGCCTGACCAGCAAACTGGATTACATCCAGCAGCTCGGCGTTAACGCGCTCTGGATCAGTTCGCCGCTGGAACAAATCCACGGCTGGGTCGGCGGCGGTACGAAAGGCGATTTCCCGCATTACGCCTATCACGGCTATTACACCCAGGACTGGACGAAGCTGGATGCCAATATGGGAACGGAAGACGATCTGCGCCGCCTCGTCGATGAGGCCCACAAGCGCGGGATCCGCATTCTGTTCGACGTGGTGATGAACCATACCGGCTACGCGACCCTGGCCGATATGCAGGAGTTTCAGTTTGGCTCGCTGTACATCCAGGGCGATGAGCTGAAAAAGACCCTCGGAGAGCGCTGGACCGACTGGAAGCCCCGCGCGGGACAAAGCTGGCACAGTTTTAACGACTACATTAACTTCAGCGACAAAGCCGGTTGGGAAAAATGGTGGGGTAAAAAGTGGATCCGCACCGATATTGGCGATTACGACAACCCCGGATTTGATGACCTGACGATGTCGCTGGCCTTCCTGCCGGATCTGAAAACCGAATCCACGGCGCCATCCGGCCTGCCAAACTTCTATCGCCATAAGCCGGATACCGCGGCCAAAGCGATCCCCGGCTATACGCCGCGCGATTATCTGACCCACTGGCTGAGCCAATGGGTGCGCGACTACGGCATCGACGGCTTCCGCGTCGATACCGCCAAGCACGTCGAGCAGGCCGCCTGGCTGCAGTTAAAAACCCAGGCCACTGAAGCGCTGGCGGAATGGAAAAAAGCCAATCCGGATAAAGCGCTGGATAACGCGCCGTTCTGGATGACCGGCGAGGCATGGGGCCACGGCGTGATGCAGAGCGACTACTATCGCCACGGTTTTGACGCAATGCTGAATTTTGATTATCAGGATCAGGCGGCGAAAGCGACAAGCTGCCTGGCGAATATCGACCTGACCTGGCAACATATGGCAGAGAAGCTTCAGGATTTCAATGTGTTAAGCTATCTTTCCTCGCACGATACCAGCCTGTTCCGCGAAGGCGGCAGCACGGCGGCGGAATTGCTGCTGCTCGCGCCTGGCGCAGTGCAGATCTTCTACGGCGATGAATCCTCGCGGCCGTTCGGCCCGACCGGCTCCGATCCGCTGCAGGGGACGCGCTCAGATATGAACTGGCAGGACGTCAACGGCAAAGCCGCGCGCAGCGTGACCCACTGGGAGAAACTGGGCCAGTTCCGCGCCCGTCATCCGGCGATTGGCATGGGTAAACAAACCACCCTATCGATGGCGAAAGGCTACGGCTTTATTCGCGAGAACGGCGATGACAAAGTGATGGTGGTATGGGCAGGTCAGCAGTAGTCTTCTGACCCAAGGCTCCCCTGACACTCGGGGGAGCTGCTTCAGAACAAAAATCCAAAATATCTTCCTTTAGCAGCATAAAAACAAAATATCTCACTGATACCTCGATTTGCACCCTGTCTGCGCTGGCGTTATGGTTACCCACTTTCCTGGAATACCGACAGACTAATCGCGATGACATTTTCACTTTTTGGCGACAAATTTACCCGTCATTCGGGCATCACCCGCTTGATGGAAGACCTCAATGACGGCCTGCGTACCCCGGGCGCCATCATGCTGGGCGGCGGCAATCCCGCGCAGATTCCGGAAATGAATGATTACTTCCATAGCCTGCTGGCCGACATGCTGAACAGCGGCAAAGCCCTTGATGCGCTTTGTAATTATGACGGTCCGCAGGGTAAAAGCGAGCTGCTGGCCCTGCTGGCGCAGATGCTGCGTGATGAACTGGGTTGGGAGATCGAACCACAGAATATTGCACTGACAAACGGCAGTCAGAGCGCGTTTTTCTACTTGTTTAACCTCTTCGCAGGCCGTCGCGCGGATGGAACCACCCGTAAAGTGCTGTTTCCGTTGACGCCCGAGTACATCGGCTACGCCGATGCCGGCCTCGAAGAAGATCTGTTTGTCGCCACCCGCCCGAACATTGAACTACTGCCGGAAGGCCAGTTTAAATACCACGTGGATTTCGAACATTTGCAGGTCACGGACGAGACGGGAATGATCTGCGTTTCCCGCCCCACCAACCCAACGGGCAACGTGATCACCGACGATGAGCTGATCAAGCTGGATGCGCTGGCCAACCAGCACGGCATCCCGTTGGTGATTGATAACGCCTACGGCGTTCCGTTCCCGGGGATTATTTTCAGCGACGCCAGGCCGCTGTGGAATCCGAATATCGTGCTGTGCATGAGCCTCTCCAAGCTGGGCCTGCCGGGTAGCCGCTGCGGGATTATCATCGCTAACGAAAAAATCATCACCGCCATCAGTAATATGAACGGCATTATCAGCCTCGCCCCCGGCGGAATGGGGCCGGCCATAATGTGCGAGATGATTAAACGCAACGATCTTCTGCGCCTGTCGGAAACGGTGATTAAGCCGTTCTACTACCAGCGCGTTCAGGAGACTATCGCCATTATTCGCCGCTATTTGCCGGAAGATCGCTGCCTGATTCATAAACCGGAAGGCGCGATTTTTCTCTGGCTATGGTTTAAGGATCTGCCGATTTCTACCGAGCTGCTGTACCAGCGCCTGAAAAAGCGCGGCGTCCTGATGGTGCCGGGCGACTATTTCTTCCCTGGCCTGGATAAGCCATGGCCGCACACGCACCAGTGCATGCGCATGAACTATGTACCGGACCCGGAGAAGATTGAAGCAGGCGTGAAGATTCTCGCCGAAGAAGTTGAACGCGCATGGGGTGAACAGGACGCGTAAACGAGCGCCAGAATCCTGAATAATCCAGATATATTCCCGGCTCGCGCTGCGCTCAGCCGGGCTACAGGCTTCCAGCGTTCTGCGGACAGGCAGCGCCGCCTCCGGGAACACGCCGTAAGAAGGCATCATCGCTACATCGCCAGCGCCATCCGCTGGCGACGTTCAGCGGCTATTCTCTCCAGCTCCATCGGTTCCATGCAGCGCAGCGCCTGCGTCGGGCATGCCGCCACGCAGGCCGGGCCTTCTTCCCGATGGCTGCACAAATCGCACTTCAGCGCCTGTACGCCCTCCTCCACCCGCATCACCGTCATCGCGCCATAGGGGCACGCCACCATGCAGCTTTTGCAGCCGATGCAGCGGCGCTGATCCACGCGCCAGACCGAATTTTCCCGGCGGATAGCGCCCTCGGGGCAGACGTTGGCGCAGGGCGCATCTTCACACTGGCGGCAAAGCGTCGCCGTCGAGAGTTCGTCATTTTTCACCACGCGGATCCGCGGCGCAAAGCGCATGGCGGAAACGCCAGAACAGTCCTGGTCCCGCTGATGGGATACCACGCAGGCGACTTCACAGGTACGACAGCCGATGCACTTTTGCGCATCCGCGATAATAAACCGGTTCATCCTTGCTCCACTGGGGATAAAAACGCAGAGTGCCAGAAAAAACCGCTTCCGCGCCTTGATCCTGAATGGAGTCAGCGGCGTTTTCTCTCAGATGCCCGGGACAATTTGGTCATCTGCCTTACCCTTCCCGCACGGAAAAGCCCAGTTCGCGGGAAATCGCCTCTGCCGTATCGCGCAGCGGCTTGAGTAAATTCTTCTCCCCTACCTGCTTGAGGCGCGATGTTGATAAGGAGATAGAAATGGCATAAGGCACGCGTCCATGAATATCGAAAACCGGGACCGCCAGGCAGGACACGCCCAACTCGTTCTCTTCCCTGTCCATCGCCATATTACGCTCGCGGATCTGCGCTAGCTCATCAAGCATCGCAGGTAAGCCGGTAATGGTATTCCGGGTCAGCGGCTGAATAATATCCTGGTGTGAATTCCAGTAGCTCTCAACGTAGTCAGGATGGCCAAACGCCATATAAATCTTGCCCATTGCCGAGCAGTACAGCGGCATATGCTGGCCAATATAGGCGCGCGTACGCAGCATGCCGGTGGTCGGCTCCAGCTTATAAATCAGGATAGCGTGGTCATCTTCACGGCTGGAGAAGTTCACCGTCTCGCCGGTGGCCAGGTTGAGCGCCTCAAGATGCGGCGCCGCGACGTGGATGATATTGAGCGACGACAAAGCCTTTTGGCCAACGGCGATAAACTTTGTCGTCAGACGATAGCTCCCCGCCGCCGGGGCTGGCGTCACGTAGCCGCAGGATTGCAGCCCCTGCAATAAGCGATGAACGGTGCTTTTGTTCAGGCCCGCCAGTTCCGACAGATGCGCCAGCGGGCATCCGTTTGGGTAATTACTCAGGATCTCAATCAGCATCAACCCACGAAAAAGGCTCTGGCTTCCGGCAGGCCTCTCTTTGTCTTGCGTTACATCGCTCTCTTTTGTGCCCATCGTTTCCGCTCCCCGTTTTTGTCGCGTTCAGATGGTAGCGCAAAGTGTGTTTCAGTTCACGATCTGAACCGAAAAAACACAACTTTATGATTTTTATGATTTTTAAAAATAACGCTGCCCGTTGATCTGATAAAAATTGATCGCTATATTTGAAATCAGATTTCGCATATTGAAATTTAGAGATAAAAAAGCGATCAACTCTGACCAGGGAAACAGGAATGAAAGTAACGTTTGAGCAGTTAAAAGAGGCATTCAATCGAGTACTGCTGGCGCGGGGTATCGCCGCAGAAACCGCCGATGCCTGCGCAGAAATGTTTGCCCGCACCACCGAATCCGGCGTCTATTCTCACGGCGTGAACCGCTTTCCTCGCTTCATCCAGCAGCTGGACAACGGCGACATCATCCCCGAGGCTAAACCGCAGCGGGTGACCAGCCTAGGCGCTATCGAACAGTGGGATGCCCAGCGCTCCATCGGCAACCTGACGGCGAAAAAGATGATGGACCGGGCCATCGAACTGGCTTCCGATCACGGTATCGGCCTGGTGGCGTTACGTAACGCCAACCACTGGATGCGCGGCGGCAGCTATGGCTGGCAGGCGGCGGAAAAAGGCTACATCGGCATCTGCTGGACCAACTCCATCGCCGTTATGCCGCCGTGGGGCGCTAAGGAGTGCCGTATCGGCACCAATCCGCTGATCGTCGCCATTCCGTCGACGCCGATCACCATGGTGGATATGTCGATGTCGATGTTCTCCTACGGCATGCTGGAAGTTAACCGCCTTGCCGGCCGCGAGCTGCCCGTGGACGGCGGATTCGACGATGAAGGTCATTTGACCAAAGAACCGGGGGTTATCGAGAAAAACCGCCGTATTTTGCCGATGGGCTACTGGAAAGGTTCCGGCCTGTCGATTGTGCTGGATATGATTGCCACCCTGCTTTCCAACGGCTCTTCCGTTGCCGAAGTGACTCAGGAAAACAGCGATGAATATGGCGTTTCGCAGATCTTCATCGCCATAGAAGTGGATAAGCTGATCGATGGCGCAACCCGCGACGCCAAACTGCAGCGAATTATGGATTTCATCACCACCGCCGAACGCGCCGATGAAAATGTGGCGGTCCGCCTGCCCGGCCATGAATTTACCCGACTGCTGGATGAAAACCGCCGCAACGGTATTACCGTCGATGACAGCGTATGGGCCAAAATTCAGGCGCTGTAAGGAGCTCACCCATGATTTTTGGCCATATTGCTCAACCGAATCCGTGTCGTCTGCCCGCGGCCATTGAACAGGCGCTTGATTTCCTGCGCACGACGGATTTTCACGCGCTGGAACCCGGCGTCGTGGAAATCGACGGCAAGAACATCTTCGCGCAGGTTATTGACTTAACCACCCGCGATGCCGCTGACAATCGTCCGGAGGTTCACCGTCGCTATCTGGATATCCAGTTTCTGGCGTGGGGTGAAGAAAAAATCGGTATCGCCATTGATACCGGCAATAATCAAATCAGCGAATCGTTGTTAGAACAGCGCGATATTATTTTCTATCACGACAGCCAACATGAATCGTTCTTTGAAATGACGCCAGGCAACTATGCGATATTTTTCCCGCAAGATGTACATCGTCCTGGATGTAATAAAACTGTAGCCACCCCGATCCGCAAAATAGTCGTTAAGGTCGCTATCTCAGTTTTATAATAAGGAGCACAAAATGAATTCGAATAATACCGGTTACATTATCGGTGCGTACCCCTGTGCACCCTCATTTCACCAAAAGAGTGAAGAGGAAGAGACGGAATTCTGGCGGCAGCTCTCCGACACCCCGGATATTCGCGGGCTGGAGCAACCCTGCCTTGAACATCTTCATCCGCTCGGCGACGAGTGGTTATTGCGCCATACCCCGGGACACTGGCAGATTGTCGTTACCGCCATCATGGAAACCATGCGCCGCCGCGGTGAAAACGGCGGCTTTGGGCTGGCATCCAGCGACGAAGAGCAGCGCAAAGCCTGCGTGGAGTACTATCGTCACCTGCAGCAGAAGATCGCTAAAATCAATGGTAAGACCGCCGGAAAGGTCATTGCCCTTGAGCTTCACGCCGCCCCGCTGGCGGGCAATGCCAACGTGGATCAGGCTACCGATGCCTTTGCCCGTTCATTAAAAGAGATTACCCGCTGGGACTGGTCCTGCGAGCTGGTGCTGGAGCACTGCGACGCGATGACCGGCACCGCGCCGCGCAAAGGATTTTTGCCGTTAGAAAACGTGCTGGAAGCCATTGCCGACTACGACATCAGCATCTGTATCAACTGGGCGCGCTCTGCCATTGAAGGGCGGAATACCGTTCTACCGCTCACCCATACGCAGCAGGCAAAACGGGCAGGGAAGCTCGGCGCGCTGATGTTTTCCGGCACGACGCAAACCGGCGAGTACGGCGAATGGCAGGATTTACACGCGCCGTTCGCGCCTTTCTGCCCGCAGAGCCTGATGACCACCGACCACGCTCGTGAATTATTTGCCTGCGCAGGAGACGATCCCCTGCAATTCTCAGGTATCAAATTACTGGAAATCACTGCCAGCGCAAACGTTGACCATCGCATCGCGATATTACGCGACGGCATCTCAGCGCTAAAACAAGCACAATAATAATAACCACCTTCATCGCCAGAATATTTTTTAATATTACGAGACTATAAAGATGAATATAACCTCTAACTCTACACCCAAAGATATACCGCGCCAGCGCTGGTTAAGAATTATTCCCCCAATACTGATCACCTGTATTATTTCTTATATGGACCGGGTCAATATTGCCTTTGCCATGCCCGGCGGCATGGATGCCGATTTAGGTATTTCCGCCACCATGGCGGGGCTGGCGGGCGGTATTTTCTTTATCGGTTATCTATTTTTACAGGTTCCCGGCGGGAAAATTGCCGTTCACGGCAGCGGTAAGAAATTTATCGGCTGGTCGCTGGTCGCCTGGGCGGTTATCTCCGTGCTGACGGGGTTAATTACCAATCAGTACCAGCTTCTGGCCCTGCGCTTCTTACTAGGCGTGGCGGAAGGCGGCATGCTGCCGGTCGTTCTCACCATGATCAGTAACTGGTTCCCTGATGCGGAACGCGGTCGCGCCAACGCGATTGTCATTATGTTCGTGCCGATTGCCGGGATTATCACCGCCCCGCTCTCAGGCTGGATTATCACGGTTCTCGACTGGCGCTGGCTGTTTATTATCGAAGGTTTGCTCTCGCTGGTTGTTTTGGTTCTGTGGACCTACACCATCTATGACCGGCCGCAGGAAGCGCGCTGGATCTCTAAAGCAGAGCAGAACTATCTGGTCGAGACGCTGGCCGCAGAGCAACGGGCCATTGCCGGCACCGAGGTGAAAAACGCCTCTCTGAGCGCCGTTCTCTCCGACAAAACCATGTGGCAGCTTATCGCCCTGAACTTCTTCTACCAGGCCGGCATTTACGGCTACACCCTGTGGCTGCCCACCATTCTGAAAGAATTAACCCACAGCAGCATGGGGCAGGTCGGGATGCTCGCCATTCTGCCGTACGTCGGCGCCATTGCCGGGATGTTCCTGTTCTCTTCTCTTTCAGACCGAACCGGTAAACGCAAGCTGTTCGTCTGCCTGCCGCTGATTGGCTTCGCTCTGTGCATGTTCCTGTCGGTGGCGCTGAAAAATCAAATATGGCTCTCCTATGCCGCGCTGGTCGGCTGCGGATTCTTCCTGCAATCGGCGGCTGGCGTGTTCTGGACCATCCCGGCACGTCTGTTCAGCGCTGAAATGGCGGGCGGCGCGCGCGGGGTTATCAACGCGCTTGGCAACCTCGGCGGATTTTGTGGCCCTTATGCGGTCGGGGTTCTGATCACGCTGTACAGCAAAGACGCCGGCGTTTATTGCCTGGCGATCTCCCTGGCGCTGGCCGCGCTGATGGCGCTACTGCTGCCGGCGAAATGCGATGCCGGTGCTGCGCCGGTAAAGACGATAAACCCACATAAACGCACTGCGTAAAATCGAGCCCGGCGGCGCTGCGCCTGCCGGGTCTGCGAAATATGCCGGGTCCTCCCGGCAAGAATGAGATGCGAAAGATGAGCAAGAAACAGGCCTTCTGGCTGGGTATTGATTGTGGCGGCACGTATCTGAAAGCCGGTTTATATGATGCCGAAGGTCATGAACATGGCATTGTGCGGCAAGCGCTACAGACGATGTCGCCCTTGCCGGGTTACGCCGAACGCGACATGCATCAGCTCTGGCAACACTGCGCGGCAACCATTGCCGGACTATTACAACGGGCAGGGGTATCCGGTGAACAGATTAAAGGCGTGGGCATCTCCGCTCAGGGTAAGGGGCTCTTTCTCCTCGATAAGCAGGATCGGCCGCTGGGTAACGCCATCCTCTCGTCCGATCGTCGGGCGCTGAATATCGTTCAGCGCTGGCAACGGGACCGTATTCCCGAACGGCTCTATCCCATTACCCGCCAGACGCTATGGACCGGGCATCCGGCTTCTCTGCTGCGCTGGGTCAAAGAGAATGACCCCCAGCGCTACGCGCAAATTGGCTGCGTGATGATGGGGCATGACTATCTGCGCTGGTGCTTAACTGGCGTGAAAGGCTGCGAGGAGAGCAACATCTCCGAGTCCAACCTCTACAACATGTCCACGGGCCAGTACGACCCGTGTCTGACCCAATGGCTGGGGATCGGCGAAGTGGATAGCGCGCTGCCCCCCGTTGTAGGGTCAGCCGAAATATGCGGGGAGATCACCGCTCAGGCAGCCGCTTTAACCGGTCTGGCGGCGGGTACTCCCGTCGTTGGCGGCCTGTTTGACGTGGTCTCCACCGCCCTTTGCGCCGGGATTGAGGATGAGTCGACCCTCAATGCGGTGATGGGGACCTGGGCCGTCACCAGCGGTATCGCTCACGGTCTGCGCGAACATGAGGCTCACCCTTACGTCTATGGCCGCTACGTCAATGACGGCCAGTATATCGTTCACGAAGCCAGCCCGACCTCATCCGGCAACCTCGAGTGGTTTACCGCCCAGTGGGGCGATCTCTCGTTTGATGAGATCAATCAGGCCGTAGCCAGTTTGCCGAAAGCCGGGAGCGAGCTGTTTTTTCTGCCGTTTCTCTACGGCAGCAACGCCGGGCTGGAGATGACCTGCGGCTTTTACGGCATGCAGGCGCTGCATACCCGCGCGCACCTGCTGCAGGCGGTTTATGAAGGCGTGGTATTCAGCCATATGACCCATCTCAACCGTATGCGCGAACGCTTTACAAGCGTTCAGGCCCTGCGCGTCACCGGCGGCCCGGCGCACTCCGACGTCTGGATGCAAATGCTGGCGGACGTCAGCGGCTTACGCGTTGAACTGCCGCAGGTGGAAGAGACCGGCTGCTTTGGCGCTGCCCTCGCGGCGCGCGTCGGCACCGGCGTATACCGCAGCTTTAGCGAAGCCCGGCGCGCCCGGCAGCACCCGGTACGCACGCTGCTGCCCGATATGACCGCCCACGCACGCTATCAGCGCAAATACCGCCACTACCAGGATTTGATTGAGGCACTACAGGGCTATCACGCCCGTATTAAGGAGCACGCATTATGAGCCGACCATTACTGCAGCTGGCGCTGGACCACACCAGCCTTCAGGCTGCGCAGCGCGATGTCGCCCTGCTACAGGATCACGTTGATATCGTGGAGGCGGGGACCATCCTCTGTTTGACCGAGGGGCTTAACGCAGTTACAGCCCTGCGCACCCAGTGTCCGCAGAAGATCATCGTCGCCGACTGGAAAGTCGCCGACGCCGGTGAAACCCTGGCGCAGCAGGCCTTTGGCGCTGGCGCCAACTGGATGACCATCATCTGCGCCGCGCCGCTCGCCACGGTCGAGAAAGGCCACGCCGTGGCCCAGGCCTGCGGCGGTGAAATTCAGATGGAGCTGTTCGGCAACTGGACGCTGGATGACGCCCGCGCCTGGTACCGTACCGGCGTCCATCAGGCGATTTACCATCGCGGACGCGATGCCCAGGCCAGCGGGCAGCAGTGGGGGGAGGCGGATCTGGCGCGCATGAAAGCGCTCTCCGACATTGGCCTTGAGCTATCGATCACCGGCGGGATTACCCCGGCCGATCTGCCGCTGTTCAAGGATATCAACGTCAAAGCGTTTATTGCCGGGCGCGCGCTGGCAGGCGCTGCCCATCCGGCACGGGTTGCCGCCGAATTCCACGCGCAAATCGACGCTATCTGGGGAGAACAGCATGCGTAACCACCCGTTAGGTATTTATGAAAAAGCGCTGGCGAAGGATCTCAGCTGGCCTGAACGGCTGGTGCTGGCCAAAAGCTGCGGTTTTGATTTTGTCGAAATGTCGGTGGACGAGACCGACGAACGCCTTTCGCGCCTGGAGTGGACATCGGCCCAGCGGGCATCGCTGGTGAGCGCGATGCTGGAAACCGGCGTCGCTATTCCCTCAATGTGCCTGTCCGCCCATCGCCGTTTCCCCTTTGGCAGCCGCGACGAGGCGGTACGCGAGCGGGCGCGGGAGATTATGACCAAAGCCATCCGCCTGGCGCGCGATCTGGGGATTCGTACTATTCAGCTGGCGGGTTACGACGTCTATTACGAAGAGCACGATGAAGGCACCCGGCAGCGTTTTGCCGAAGGACTGGCCTGGGCGGTAGAACAGGCCGCCGCCGCGCAGGTGATGCTGGCGGTGGAGATCATGGACACCGCCTTTATGAACTCCATCAGCAAATGGAAAAAGTGGGACGAGAGGCTTTCGTCACCGTGGTTTACCGTCTATCCGGACGTCGGCAACCTCAGCGCCTGGGGGAACGACGTCACCGCCGAGCTGAAACTGGGTATCGATCGTATCGCCGCCATCCACCTGAAAGACACGCTGCCCGTCACCGACGATAGCCCGGGCCAGTTCCGCGACGTGCCGTTCGGCGAAGGATGCGTTGATTTTGTCGGCATCTTTAAGACGCTGCATGAGCTGAACTACCGCGGTTCGTTTCTGATTGAGATGTGGACGGAGAAGGCCAGCGAACCGGTGCTGGAGATTATCCAGGCCCGGCGCTGGATTGAATCACGGATGCAGGAAGGAGGTTTCACATGTTAGAGCAACTGAAAGCCGAGGTGCTGGCGGCAAACCTGGCGCTCCCGGCGCACCGGCTGGTCACCTTTACCTGGGGCAACGTCAGCGCGGTGGATGAAACGCGCCGTCTGATGGTCATTAAGCCCTCCGGCGTCGAATATGAGGTGATGACCGCCGACGATATGGTGGTCGTAGAGATCGCCAGCGGTAAGATCGTTGAAGGCGCTAAAAAACCCTCTTCGGATACGCCAACGCATCTGGCCCTTTATCGTCGCTATCCGCAGATCGGCGGGATCGTGCATACCCACTCCCGCCATGCGACGATCTGGTCGCAGGCCGGTCTCGATCTCCCCGCCTGGGGCACCACCCACGCCGACTATTTTTATGGCGCCATCCCCTGCACCCGGCCGATGACCGTTGAGGAGATTAACGGGGAGTATGAGTATCAGACCGGCGAAGTGATTATCAAAACCTTTGAACAGCGCGGTCTGGATCCGGCGCAAATCCCGGCGGTATTAGTCCATTCGCACGGCCCGTTTGCCTGGGGTAAAGATGCGGCCGACGCCGTACATAACGCCGTGGTACTTGAAGAGTGCGCCTATATGGGCCTGTTCTCACGCCAGCTGGCGCCACAGCTGCCGGATATGCAGTCTGAACTGCTCGATAAACACTACCTGCGTAAACACGGCGCGAATGCCTATTACGGGCAAAACTAACACCGCGGGACTCCCGGATGGCGGCTAACGCCTTATCCGGGCTACCGGCGGTCTGCGGTCCCGTAGCCCGGGCAGGCGCTTTGCGCCGCCCCCGGGGGAAGCGTGCAGGATGTTGCAGAATTTTCCCGGAGGCGATGCTGCGCATCTGTCCGGGCTACGCATCCCCGGCGGGAAAAACCCATCAACCCTACGCCGAATTAATATGTTCCTTGCAGTAACGACGCTTCCACGCCGCGGGCGTCAGGCTGGTATGCTTACGGAAAATCTTGCGAAAATAGCCGACATCGTTAAATCCGCATTTCATCGCCACCTCGGTGAGCGACAGGGAATCGCTGATAAGCAGCTTTTCCGCCGCCCTCACCCGCTGACGGTGCAGCGCTTCGGTTAAGGTCAGCCGGAAAACATGGCGATAAATCCGCCCCAGATAATCGGCGTTGCAGTGCAGCTCCTGCGCCAGCGTGGATGCGGAAAGGGGCAAATGAAACCGGGTACGAATGATTTGCTGCGCTCTCCACGCCAGCGCATTGCCGGGGCTGTCGGCGGGCTGTTCGCCCGCTGCCGCCGAAACTTGCTGCAGAATCAGCAGCAGGATCAGCTCCAGCGCCACGCTACGATGAATATTTTCCTGCTCGCGTAAGAATTGGCGGAACAACGAAATAATATACTGCGGCTCGCTGACGCGCGTGTGCTGCGGAATCGACAGCAGCGCCTCAGGCAGCGAAACGTTTTCACCGGAGGTCACTTCAAAATGCAGCCAGTAGAATTTTAAATCTGCCGGAAATTGCCCGATTCCGACGTGTAAACGCCGCGGCCAGAGCAATAAACTTTCCCCGGCGTTGACGCTAAAAATCTCGTTGTTTTCGCGGATCGTTAATGTCCCTTTTTCCACAAAGATTATTTCCCAGGAGTGAAGCTGACGAGCCGGATGGCTGCCGATGCCTCGGGAAATAAACAACCCACCATTTTGCACCTTAATCGGAAGTGACATGGACAATTCAAGCATAGACATTCAATATTCCGCTTTTAATAGCATTAATAACCCCTGTTACCTTTGATTATTCACGATAAAATAGCCGCCCGCTGGATCGAAATCACATTTTTACCATCAGGTCGGAATCGTCCTCTTTTTATACTTTTTCCTTCCCTTGTTGCCCCCAACATTTAGTGCAGAATAAATAACGTAATTTGCAAATAACACAATTAAAGCCCGCACTTCAGCGGGATATTATTCGCACATCATCTCCGGGAGTTATTTATGACTTCGGCTCCGATTACCACAACTGATTTGGCACAGCGTGCCCAGGACGACAAATTATCCCTTCGGGAAAAAATAGGCTACGGATTGGGCGACGCGGGCGGGACGGTGATTACCTGCCTGATCATGAACTTTTTAACTTTTTTCTATACCGATGTCTTCGGCCTGACGCCCGCGCTGGTCGGGACCCTGTTTCTGGCCCTGCGCGTTTTCGACGCCGTTTCCGACCCGATTATGGGCGTGCTGGCCGACCGTACCCAGAGCCGCTGGGGACGCTTTCGTCCCTGGCAGCTGTGGATTGCCGTGCCGATCGGCGTTATCGGCGTCCTGACGTTTACCGTGCCCGACGCCAGCATGGGGGTAAAAATCGCCTGGGCGTTCGGCACCTATCTGCTGCTGTCGGTGAGCTACACCGCGATAAACGTCCCCTACTGCGCGCTGATCAACACGATGACCACGCGTCATAGCGAAGTTATCTCGTGCCAGGCATGGCGCTTTGTCCTGTGCGGCGTGGCGGGATTCTTAGTCTCCGTTGGGCTGCCGTGGATGGTAAAAGCGCTCGGCCAGGGCGATACCGCACAGGGGTATCAGTACGGCGTCGGCGTACTCTGCGCCATCGCGGTGGCGATGTTCCTGTGCTGCTTCTTCTGGGTTCGCGAACGCGTCTCGCTGGATGTCATGGGGAAATTTACCCTGCGCGAGCACATCGCCGGGCTGCGTAAAAACGACCAGCTGCTGCTGATGCTGGTGATGTCATTTCTGCTCATCAACGTCTTCAATATCCGCGGCGGCGGCTACATGTACTTCATCACCTACGTGCTGGGCGGCTCCACCGGCTACACCTCGCTATTCTTCACCATGGTAACCTTCGCCTCGATTGCGGGCTCCGTCATCATCAACCTGCTCTCGCGCCGCTTTGATACCGTCAAACTCTACTACTACACCAACCTGGTGCTGGCCGCGCTGGCCGTGGCGATGTGGTTTTTGCCAACCGGGCAGGCGTACCAGACCCTGTGGCTGGTCGTCATCCTCGGCAACGGCATTATTCTCGGCTTTACCCTGCCGCTGCACTTTTCGCTGATGGCCTTCTCCGACGACTACGGCGAATGGAAAACCGGCGTGCGTTCTTCCGGGATGAACTTCGCCTTTAACCTGTTCTTTATCAAGCTGGCGTGGGCCTCCAGCGCCGGCATTATCAGCCTCGTGTTTATCTACGTGGCCTATCAGCCGGGCGTGGAAAACCAAACGGCATCATCACTGGCGGGTATCGCCTCCATGGAGACCCTGCTGCCCGCCCTGTTCCATCTGCTGCTGGCCCTTTCCATTCGCGCCTGCAAGCTCAACAATCCGATGATGGCGCGCATCGCCAGCGATCTGCGTACGCGTCATGTTCAGCCTTAAGGAGTCCGCCATGTCTGTTATGGAAGTCGATCTGCACAAACTGAAAATCAACGACCCGTTCCTCGGCCAGTACCAGCAGCTGGTGCGCGATGTGGTGATCCCTTATCAGTGGGATGCGCTTAACGACCGTATCGAGGAGGCGGACCCGAGCCATGCGATAGAGAACTTCCGCATCGCCGCCGGGCGACAGGAGGGCGAATTCTACGGCATGGTCTTTCAGGACAGCGACGTGGCGAAATGGCTGGAGGCGGTGGCCTGGTCGCTGTGTCAGAAGCCGGACGCCGGGCTGGAAAAAACCGCCGATGAGGTGATTGAACTGGTCGCGGCCGCCCAGTGTGAAGATGGCTATCTGAATACATATTTCACGGTCAAAGCGCCAGAGGAGCGCTGGACCAACCTCGCCGAATGCCACGAACTGTACTGCGCCGGGCACATGATTGAAGCGGGTGTCGCCTTCTTCCAGGCCACCGGCAAACGTCGTCTGCTGGATGTCGTCTGCCGCCTCGCCGACCACATCGATAGCGTGTTTGGCCCCGGAGATAACCAGCTGCACGGCTACCCTGGCCATCCGGAAATCGAGCTGGCGTTAATGCGCCTGTATGACGTCACTCAGGAGCCGCGCTATATCGCCCTGGTTAAGTACTTCGTTGAGGCGCGCGGAACACAGCCGCATTTTTACGATATCGAATATGAGAAGCGCGGCAAAACCTCTTACTGGAACACCTACGGTCCGGCGTGGATGGTGATGGATAAACCCTACAGCCAGGCGCATCAGCCGATTTCCGAACAGCCGGTCGCCATCGGCCACGCGGTGCGTTTCGTCTATCTGATGACCGGCGTTGCCCACCTCGCCCGTTTAAGTCAGGACGAGGGCAAGCGCCGGGATTGCCTGCGCCTGTGGAAAAATATGGCCCGGCGTCAGCTGTATATCACCGGCGGAATCGGTTCGCAGAGCAGCGGGGAGGCCTTCAGCAGCGACTATGACCTGCCAAACGACACGGTCTATGCCGAAAGCTGTGCTTCCATTGGCCTGATGATGTTTGCCCGCCGGATGCTGGAGATGGAAGCCGACAGCCAATATGCCGACGTGATGGAGCGCGCGCTGTATAACACCGTGCTGGGTGGAATGGCGCTCGACGGCAAGCACTTCTTCTACGTCAATCCGCTGGAAGTGCATCCAAAATCCTTAAAATTCAACCATATTTACGATCACGTTAAGCCCGTCCGTCAGCGCTGGTTCGGCTGCGCCTGCTGCCCGCCGAATATCGCACGGGTGCTCACCTCGCTGGGTCACTATATCTACACGCCGCACGACGACGCCCTGTACATCAACCTGTATATCGGCAACAGCGTGGAGATCCCGGTGGGCAATGAGGCGCTACGCCTGCGCATCAGCGGCAACTATCCGTGGCAGGAACAGGTGAAGATAGTCATCGATTCATCTTCACCGGTTAATCATACCCTGGCGCTGCGTCTGCCGGACTGGTGCGATAAGCCGCAGGTCACGCTCAACGGCGCGCCGGTTACGCAGGACGTGCGCAAAGGGTATCTGCACATCAGCCATCTCTGGCAGGAGGGCGACACGCTACAGTTAACCCTGCCGATGCCGGTGCGCCGCATTTACGGTAACCCGCTGGTGCGCCACCAGGCAGGCCAGGTCGCCGTCCAGCGCGGTCCGCTGGTTTATTGCCTGGAGCAGGCGGATAACGGCGAGCAATTGCATAACCTGCAGCTGCCGCGCGATGCCCGGTTTAGCACTGTCGAAGGCAAAGGGATTTTTGCCCGCAAGATACTTCTCCAGGCGCCGGGCTATAAGCAAACGGCGGAAGATGCCGAAAACCAGGCCCTATGGCACTATGACCGCGCGCCGTCCTCCCGTCAGCCGCAAGTATTAACCTTTATTCCGTGGTTTAGCTGGGCCAACCGCGGCGAAGGCGAGATGCGCATCTGGGTGAACGAGACGGAAGCGTAAGTGTGAACATTCCCCGGTGGCGCTGCGCTTACCGGGGCTACAAGGTTTGTGCGTTATCGTAGCCCGGGTAAGGCGTTCACGCCGCGACCCGGGACAACCTGCTTATGCTAAAGGAACAAGGCCTTATCGCGCAGAATATGATCGTTGCCGCGACGGCGGGTAAAACCGATGCGGTCGAAATATTCGAGGATCTGAATCGCCAGCTTGCGCCCGACGTTCAGCGTATCGCGGAAATCCGCCGCGCAGGTTGAGCCCCTTTCCAGATCCAGATCGCGGATCATTTTGGCAAACGCCACAATCCGATCGTTGCGATAGTAGCGATCTTTCACGATCGCGGTAATCATCCCCTGCTGCGCCGCCTGGCGTAATACCGCCCGCATTAACGACTCTTCTACGTTGGCTTCACGCGCCAGATCGCGCACCCACCATGGCTCATCGGCAAACAGCCCGGCAACCCGCTGCCAGATGGCCTGCTGCTCGTCGGTAAAGCCCGCTTTATGCTCCGGCAGATGCAGCCAGCCGTGGTGGCTGTGAACAATGCCGCTTTCGCGCATCTGCTCAATCAACAGCAGCACCAGCGCTTCATCTTCCATCGGCAGCGCAATACGCCGCAGGCGTTCGCGGCCCGGTCCTGGCTCATCGCGATGCTGATCGTGATAGCGCGCCAGGGCATCGAGCAGCTTCCGCTGCCAGCGCGCGGCGAGCGGGGCGCTCAGCAGGCTATTTCCCGCCTGCAGATAGTCAGGGCGGTGAATCAGCGCGTTGAGGCCCTCGCGGCTGAGCTGACGCGCCCAGGCGAAATCATCGAGGCGCACCGCATCGCGCTGAAGGTGAATATCCAGCGCCTGGACGTCATCGCCCTGCGCGGCGACCAGCGCGTGCAGCCACTGTAAATACTCCGGCTTACGCTTGCCCCGGCGCGGCGGATTGAGGGTCACCACTCGCGCACCGGCCAGCGTCAGGCGCGCGGAAATATCGCGCAGTACCAGACGGTCGTTATCCGCCAGCCGCAGCGGCGTATCGAGAACCAGCTCCGCCAGCGCGCCTTCGAGCAGCGACACGCGGCCGGTAATATGGCTGGCGGCGTGGTGGATATGCAGCGGCTGCCACTGGCTAAGCGGCGTATGGCACTGCAGTTCAACGATGACCCGCTCAGAGGCTTCCGGCGGCGGTACCGCCAGCAGCCAGTCGCCGCGGTTGAGCTCCTCTTTTTGCGCATCGCCGGCAATATTCAGGGCAATGCGCTGGCCGGCCCAGGCCTGCTCAACCGGCTGATTCTGCGCGTGCAGACCGCGCACGCGCATCGGTTTATCCACGCCGGTCAGCCACAGCGTATCGCCAACGTTGACCTCGCCGGATAACGCGGTCCCGGTAACCACCAGCCCCGCGCCTTTGACGGTAAATGCCCGGTCGATGGCCAGGCGAAAGCGCTGATGCTGCGGGTGCGCGCGCGCGGAGAGCTGCAGGAGATGCTCGCGCAGCTCTGCGATGCCCCGTCCTTCCGTCGCCGCGACGGCAAACAGGGTCGCGCCGGTAAAGCCGAACTCCGCCAGCACCGCGTCGATTTCCGCCTCCACCTCCTCAATCCGCGCCGCTTCTACGCGGTCCGCTTTGGTCAGCGCCACGGTTAGCGTTGGCTGCCCGGTAAGCTGGAGGATCGCCAGATGTTCGCGGGTTTGCGCCATCACGCCATCATCGCAGGCCACCACCAGCAGCGCGTGATCGATACCGCCGACGCCGGCCAGCATATTGGACAAAAACTTTTCGTGGCCGGGAACGTCGATAAAACCCAGCACCCGCCCGTCGGGCTGCGGCCAGTAGGCGTAGCCGAGGTCGATAGTCATCCCGCGCGCTTTCTCTTCCGGCAGGCGATCGGCGTTGATACCGGTAATCGCCTGCAGCAGCGTGGTTTTGCCGTGGTCAACGTGTCCGGCGGTGGCAATAATCATCTCAATAACATCTCCATAAACCGGGATTCATCCTCAAGACAGCGCAGGTCCAGCCACAGGCGGCCATCGTAGATCCTGCCAATAACCGGCACGGGCAACTGACGCCAGCGTGCCGCCAGAGCTTCCAGCCGACTGCCGCGCCCATCGCGCGGAGTCAACGTCAACGCCGCGCTGGGCAAGCGGTCCACCGGCAGCGAGCCGCTGCCGATCTGCGACAGGCATGGCTCGACCCGCAGGTCAAAATCAGCATAATGTGCAGCCAGCGCGGCCCGCATGCGCTCGCCCTGCAGGCGGATCTCGTCCGCCTGGCGAGTCAGCAGACGCAGGGTCGGCAGTTCAGCGGCCAGCTTTTCCGGATGCAGATAGAGGCGCAGCGTGGCCTCCAGCGCCGCGAGGGTCATTTTATCCGCCCGCAGGGCGCGCTTAAGCGGATGGCTCTGCAAACGCGCGATCAGCGCTTTTTTACCGACGATAATTCCCGCCTGCGGGCCGCCCAGCAGTTTATCGCCGGAGAAGCTTACCAGGCTGACGCCGGCGGCAATCATCTCCTGCGGCATCGGCTCTTTCGGCAGGCCGTACTGGCTTAAATCCACCAGCGAGCCGCTGCCGAGATCGGCCACCACCGGGATATTGAGTTCGCGGCCAATCTCCGCCAGCGCCGCTTCATCGACCGCTTTAGTAAAGCCCTCAATACTGTAGTTGCTGGTGTGCACCTTCATCAGCAGGCCGGTATTGTCATTCACCGCCTGACGATAATCTTTCGCATGGGTGCGGTTGGTGGTCCCGACTTCATGCAGAACGCAGCCCGCCTGGCGCATCACGTCGGGAATACGAAACGCGCCGCCGATCTCCACCAGCTCGCCGCGCGACACCACCACCTCACTGCCGCCGGCGGTTGCCGCCAGCATCAGCAGCACCGCCGCCGCGTTATTGTTGACGATACAGGCGTCTTCCGCGCCGGTGATCTGGCAAAGCAGGTCGGCCAGCGCGCGATCGCGGTGGCCGCGTCCGGCATCGTCAAGATCGTATTCCAGCGTCACCGGCGCGCGCATCGCCTGGGTCACCGCCTCTACCGCCGCTTCCGCCTGAATCGCCCGCCCAAGGTTGGTGTGCAGCACGGTACCGGTCAGGTTGAACACCGGGCGCAGCGCGCTCTGCTGTCGCTGCGTCAAACGACGCGAGGTCTCCATTAGCCATGCTTCGCACCAGTCCGGCAGCGTCTGGTTCAGGCGGATGTATTCCCGCGCCTCGTCCAGCATCTGACGCAGCTGCGCTACCGTCTGGGCGTGACCGTATTGCATCAACAGCGGTGAAAATGCGGGGTCGCGGAGTAAACGGTCGATGGCCGGAAGCCGGGTATAAAGCGCACGAATTTCGCTAGTCATGAATGAACCTATTTTCCCCCCTCCCGACGGGAGAGGGAGTCAACAAATGAGCAGCAATTGTAATGCCTCCGCGCAAAAACTGTTACCTGCCTGGGTCAACTCACCGGCGGTTCAGTGCGCGCAAAGCTGGCGCGTTGAAAGAGAGAATCCACCAGGCGCACCAGCTTCGGTCGGGTGGCGCACCAGCCCGGCGCGACGCGGCGGAAATTGAGATAAGCAATGGCGCAGGCTGCGGAAATGGTTGCCAGATTAACCTCATCAGGACGTAATGTCCCGTCACTGGCATACCCTTCCAGCGCATCAAGCCCGCGCGCAATTTTTTCACGCTGGCGCAGCAGTTCGCTTTCCGACTGCTGGGCCGCCGGGCGCGTTTTCTCCCGTACCAGCGTTTGCGCAGCCTCCATCACGCCATCAGCCAGCGCTTCAATTTGACGCAATTTCAGCGCAGCCTTCGGCGCCGCAGGCAGCATATCCGGCGCGATGCCGAGCAGCTCCAGATATTGCGCAATAATGGGCGAGTCGTACCAGCATTCACCGTCGTCGGTGAGCAGCGCGGGGACTTTTCCCAGCGGATTGTAGTGCGCCACGCCGTTGGTCTCGTGGTACGGGAATTCGTTGACGAACTCGAAGGGAATCGCTTTTTCCAGCAGTATGACGGAAATTTTGCGCACAAAGGGACTGGTGTAGCTGCCGATCAGTTTCATTGCCTGCTCCTTTCGCCAACAAAGTAGTAAGTATGGCGCAGGCGCAGGCAAATAGCAGAGAGAGAAATCATCTCATGCCGGACCGACCCCGCTAATGGTCCAGATAGAGATAGTGCATCCAGCTGGTCATCCGCAGAAGCACCTTGCGCATCACCGAAACGTGGGTGAAATGATCGGAGTAGACCGCCACCTGGGCGTAAATGCCGTCAGGCAGGGCGTCTACGGCGGCATCGGGCTCCAGCTCAATGGTCGCCAGCACGCCGTCGGTGCCCGGCGTCACCGTCAGCGCCTGCAGCGTGCCCTGCGCCTGGTATGTTCCCCCCGGTACGACTGGCAGGATGCTCACCAGCTTGCCGCGAAAGACCTGTCCCGGCAGCGCGTTGAACACCGCTTCAGCATCGTCGCCCTTCTCCAGCCTGAGCAGCGAATTTTGGCGGAACTGCGCCACAATCAGCCGTTTTTGCTGGGGGATAAAGACCATCACCGGACGCAGCGGCAGCGAGGCGGCATAGGTCCCAGGACGAATTAACACCTGGGTGATATAGCCATCGCTGGGCGCGCGCACGGTCGTCTGATCGAGGTTATATTTCGCCTCCGCCAGCTGCGCGCGCAGGCTTACCACCTGCGACTGTTCGCCGTTTATCATGCTGTCCAACTGGCTCTGAATTTGCGCCTGCTCCGCCACCGATCCTTTCACCATCGCATCCTGGGCGAGGTAGTTTTGCCGGGCATTATCGATATCGCTTTCCGAAAACGGATTGACCCGCGCCTGGCTTCCTTTCAGGTAGCGCTGATAATCCTTATACAGACGGTCGCACTCCGCCGAAACGCGCGTGGTGTTGGCCTGAGCCTCAGAAAGCTGGGCTTTAAGGGTATTGATACTGTGCAGCGCGGTAACAAGGTCGGCCTGTAGCCGGTCCACCCGCGCCTGATAACGCACCGGATCGATGGTAAACAGCACCTCGCCCTTTTTAACCCGTTGATTTGCTTTATCCGTGACGCTGCTGACCACCCCGGTAACCTGCGGCGTAATAGGAATAGAAATAACCGCTTTTTGCGCGGTAAAGGTATACGGATGGTTGTAGTTCATTAATAAGATAAGCGCGCTAACAATAAATACGCCGCCCAGCGCCGCGGTGGGAACCGTCCATTTATTTACCGGGATCTTAAATATTTTAAATATCGACCAGGCAATCGCCACATAGGTCAAAATAATCAGCAGATCCATGAGTTATTTCTCCACCGAAGGAGGTTGAGCTGACGGTCTGAGACCGGTTATTTGCTGCTCGAGCGCGATAACCCGCTGGCGCAGTTCGCTGATGTCGTCCCCCTCTTCCGCCGCCTCAGACGGCGTCTCGTCCCGCCGATGCTGCATACCCCAGCCGCGTTCTGGCCGGTAAAGCGTGGCCCAAATCCATAAAAACGGCCAAATGACGTGCAGCGTAAAAAGGCTCACCCAGCCCGCGACGTGAATCGCATCGGCATGCGGGTGATTACGTTTCTTCGCGATCAGGTAAGGAATATCATGGAGAATGATGATTCCATAAAAAATCACCAGAAATACAAAGATCAGAACGCCGAGCGCAAAATAATTGAGAAACATAATTTCCTCGGATTTACGCTAATTATTTTCAGGATGTGTGCCGGGCCGGATCAAAAAAGGGCCGACAAAATGAGCATAATTCACCCGTATCATTTTCGCCATTGACGACTAAAATGTTCTTTAAGCGATTGCGTTGCTGAGTGACGTATCAGCAAGCGGAACGCGGCATAACCTGCGCGAGATCACACCGGGCTAAATCCTGGTGAAAATATTTTGTGACGAACATCACAAACAAATAACAAAACGTCAAAGTAAATTTGTGATTTTCATCACATAAAAATGCATTATCCCCCCTTAAAACCCGGTCTGTTGTTTTTTTACACATCAATTTTGTGATGGAGATCACTACAAAAGACCATCATCGCCCTATATTCATGTGATCCAAATCACATAAAAATCCACCGACTGGACAGCTTAACGATTCAGTGCCAGATTTCGCACTATCACTCAGGGCCCGGCTACCTCTGCCGCCTTATTAACAACAAGCCTCGGGCTTTCAGCCTGCCGATAGCAAAAACAGAAGAAGGGGTGTTTTATGTCATCCGATATCAAGATCAAAGTGCAAAGCTTTGGTCGTTTCCTCAGCAATATGGTGATGCCAAATATCGGCGCGTTTATCGCGTGGGGTATTATCACCGCTCTATTCATTCCGACAGGATGGTTACCGAACGAAACGCTGGCGAAGCTGGTTGGTCCGATGATCACCTATCTGCTGCCGCTGCTGATCGGTTATACCGGCGGTAAGCTGGTTGGCGGCGAGCGCGGCGGCGTGGTCGGCGCGATTACCACCATGGGCGTTATCGTCGGCGCAGATATGCCGATGTTCCTCGGCTCCATGATCGCCGGTCCGCTGGGCGGCTGGGCAATTAAAAAATTCGACGTCTGGGTAGACGGTAAGATCAAATCCGGTTTTGAGATGCTGGTGAATAACTTCTCCGCGGGCATCATCGGTATGATCCTCGCCATTCTGGCGTTCCTCGGCATTGGCCCGGCGGTTGAAGTCCTGTCGAAAATTCTGGCCGCAGGCGTTAACTTCATGGTGGCGCACGAGATGCTGCCGCTGGCCTCTATCTTTGTTGAACCGGCGAAAATCCTGTTCCTCAACAACGCCATTAACCACGGTATTTTCTCGCCGCTGGGTATTCAGCAATCCCACGAGCTGGGCAAATCCATCTTCTTCCTGATTGAAGCTAACCCGGGTCCGGGGATGGGCGTCCTGCTGGCGTATATGTTCTTCGGCCGCGGCAGCGCGAAACAGTCTGCAGGCGGTGCGGCAATCATCCACTTCCTCGGCGGTATTCACGAGATTTACTTCCCGTACGTGCTGATGAACCCGCGTCTGATTCTGGCCGTTATCCTCGGTGGGATGACCGGCGTATTCACCCTGACTATCCTCAACGGCGGGCTGGTCTCTCCGGCTTCTCCGGGTTCTATCCTCGCCGTGCTGGCGATGACGCCGAAAGGCGCTTACTTTGCTAACATCGCGGCGATTATTGCGGCGATGGCCGTCTCCTTCGTGGTCGCAGCCGTGCTGCTGAAAACCAGCAAAGTTAAAGAAGAAGATGATATCGAAGCCGCGACCCGTCGCATGCAGGATATGAAAGCGCAGTCCAAAGGCGGCGCCACGCCGCTGGCCGCTGGCGATGTCGCGAACGACCTGAGCCATGTGCGTAAAATCATCGTCGCCTGCGACGCAGGTATGGGCTCCAGCGCGATGGGCGCAGGCGTGCTGCGTAAAAAAGTGCAGGATGCCGGGCTGAGCAACATCTCCGTGACTAACAGTGCGATCAACAACCTGCCGCCGGATGTTGACCTGGTCATCACCCACCGCGACCTGACCGAGCGTGCGATGCGTCAGGTGCCGCAGGCGCAGCATATTTCGCTGACCAACTTCCTCGACAGCGGCCTGTACACCAGCCTGACCGAACGTCTGGTTTCGGCGCAGCGCCACACGGATAACGAAGAGAAAGTCCGCGACAGCCTGAAAGACAGCTTCGATGCGTCTGACACCAATCTGTTCAAACTCGGCGCGGAAAACATCTTCCTCGGTCGTAAAGCGGCGACCAAAGAAGAAGCGATTCTGTTTGCCGGCGAGCAGCTGGTGAAAGGCGGCTACGTTGAGCCGGAATACGTCCAGGCGATGCTGGATCGTGAAAAGCTGACCTCCACCTATCTGGGTGAGTCCATCGCGGTCCCGCACGGCACTATCGAAGCCAAAGATCGCGTTCTGAAAACCGGCATCGTCTTCTGCCAGTACCCGGAAGGCGTACGCTTCGGCGAAGAAGAGGACGAGGTGGCTCGCCTGGTTATCGGTATTGCCGCACGTAATAACGAGCATATCCAGGTGATTACCAGCCTGACCAACGCGCTGGACGATGAATCGGTCATTGAGCGTCTGGCAAAAACCACCAGCGTTGAAGAAGTTCTGACGCTGCTGAAAGCGTAATCCGTCACCCGGCGGTGCGCCGGGCAACGCCCCCCTCTCTCCTTACGCGTGGGGAGAGAGGGTTGGGGTGAGGGAAACGCCTGACCCCAGCCCTCTCAGGTAAAAACATTAATTGAAGGTTAATACTATGAAAGCATTACATTTTGGCGCAGGTAATATCGGTCGTGGCTTTATCGGCAAACTGCTGGCGGACGCGGGGATACAGCTGACGTTTGCGGATGTAAATCAGGTCGTGCTCGATGCCCTGAATGCCCGTCATAGCTACCAGGTTCACGTGGTCGGCGAGAATGAGCAGGTCGATACCGTTTCCGGCGTTGACGCCGTCAGCAGCATCGGCGACGAAGTTGTAGAGCTGATTGCCAGCGTGGATCTGCTGACCACCGCCGTCGGCCCGGTCGTGCTGGAACGCATCGCCCCGGCGATTGCCAAAGGCCTGGCCAAACGTAAGGCGCAGGGGATTACCGCCCCGCTGAATATCATCGCCTGCGAGAACATGGTCCGCGGCACCACCCAGCTGAAGGGTCACGTTTTTAACGCCCTCGCCGAAGAAGTCAAAGCCTGGGTTGAAGCCAACGTCGGCTTCGTTGATTCCGCCGTTGACCGCATCGTTCCGCCGTCGGCTTCCGCCACTCACGATCCGCTGGAAGTCACCGTGGAAACCTTCAGCGAGTGGATTGTCGATAAGACCCAGTTCAAAGGCGAACTGCCGAACATCCCAGGTATGGAATTAACCGATAACCTGATGGCATTTGTCGAACGTAAGCTATTCACCTTAAACACCGGACATGCTATAACCGCCTACCTCGGAAAACTGGCGGGTCATCAGACGATTCGCGACGCGATTCTTGATGAGCACATTCGCGCCGTGGTCAAAGGCGCCATGGAAGAGAGCGGCGCGGTGCTGATCAAACGCTATGCCTTTGATGCGCAAAAGCACGCCGCTTACATCCAGAAAATTATCGGTCGTTTTGAGAACCCGTATCTGAAGGATGACGTTGAGCGCGTTGGCCGCCAGCCGCTGCGCAAACTGAGCGCGGGCGACCGCTTAATTAAGCCGCTGCTCGGTACGCTGGAATACGGCCTGCCGCACCGCAATCTGGTGAAAGGGATCGCCGCTGCCATGCACTTCCGCAGCGAAGAAGACCCGCAGGCGCAGGAACTGGCGGCGCTGATTGCCGAGAAAGGCCCGCAGGCCGCGCTGGCGCAGATTTCGGGTCTGGACGCAGCAAGCGAGGTGGTGGCGGAAGCCGTTAACGACTATAACGCCACCAAATGAGGCAAGACCTGGCGCGGTCCGAACCGCGCCCATTACTCATGTCAGATATGCAGGCAATAATGGAAGAAACACAGGCATTTGAAAACCGTGTGCTTGAACGTCTGAATGCTGGCAAAACCGTAAGAAGCTTCCTGATCGCCACCGTTGAACTGCTGACGGAAGCGGTCAATATTCTGGTGCTTCAGGTATTCCGTAAAGACGACTACGCGGTGAAATACGCAGTGGAGCCGTTGCTGGACGGCGACGGGCCGCTTGGCGACCTTTCTGTACGCCTGAAGCTGATTTACGGCCTTGGGGTGATTAGCCGCGCCGAATATGAAGACGCTGAACTGCTGATGGCCCTGCGCGAAGAGCTGAATCACGACGGTAATGAGTATAGCTTTACCGACGATGAGATCCTCGGACCGTTTGGCGAGCTGCACTGCGTCGCCGCCCTGCCGCCCACGCCGCAATTTGATGAGAGCGATGCTGAACTGCTGGCAATGCAAAAGCTGCGCTACCAGCAGGTCGTACGTTCCACAATGATGCTATCTCTGACCGAGCTGATTTCTAAAATCAGCTTAAAAAAAGCCTTTCAAAAATCAACGCTCTGATTCTGGCTCTTGCTGGTCGCACGTCGGCCGATAAAGCTGACGATAATACTCAAGACGCCGCAGAAATAGCGCTTCTTTATCTGCCGGGATATCCGGCGGTATATGCTGCAAACGCGGAGATTTTTTTAGATATTCCATAAAAGCCTGACTTGAAGCCATAAAATCTACGGCTTTATCAATAATGCGCGGTACGCTGTCGCCTATTTTCGCCATCACGCTCTCCTCTTTTGGGGGAATGATCCTATTAAGGATTAGCCAAAAACAGGGTTTCAGATGAGGAAAACGTGCTGAATGGCCGTCAGGCTTCACAGAAATGAATATTCGCCAACTCTGGGTTAAAATGATTTTTATGTTCAATAAGTTATAATATGCCGCTGCGGTTGTTATGAGCAAAAAACGGCGACGTTTTGATAAATAACTACCCACAACCCAAGCGACAGCACATACTATAGTCTGATAACGCCCCTTTCTTAATAGATTAAGCCACCATGAAAGAAGTCGAAAAAAACGAAATTAAACGTCTGAGCGATCGTCTTGACGCTATCCATCATCAGCAGGCCGACCTGTCCCTGGTCGACGCCGCAGAAAAATACGCCGAGCTGGAAAAAGAGAAAGCCACCATTGAGACGGAACTCGTTCGCCTGCGTGAGGTTCAGGGCCAGAAGCTGAGCAAAGAAGCGCAAAAGCTGATGAGCATGCCGCATCGCCGCGCCATCACCAAAAAAGAGCAGGCCGATATGGGTAAGCTCAAGAAAAGCGTACGCGGTCTGGTTGTTGTCCACCCGATGACCGCGCTGGGCCGCGAAATGGGCCTTAAAGAGATGACCGGCTTCGCCAAAACCGCGTTCTGATATCTTCATCCCGTGAATCTCCCGGCTCGCGCTACGCTTAGCCGGGCTACGGGTTCACAGCCCTCTGCGAGAGGGTAGCCCGGACAGATGCGCAGCATCGCCTCCGGGAAATTCAGCTACTCTGCACTCTGCTCCCCGGTCGCGGCTAACGCCTTACCGGGGCTACGGGTTCACCGCCGTCTGCGGGCCGGTAGCCCGGACAGATGCGCAGCATCGCCTCCGGGACAGGCTCTGTTTCAAACGTCATTCCCCACTAATTGGCCCTACCAATGTTTTCTTAAATCGTCCAATGGTTCACATATCCATCATTTTTCGTCACAGACATATTGCTCATCAATAACATTTGATTAACCATTCGTTGTCGTTAATCCTACAATCGCAATTTGGCTGGGCCAATTTTACAAATGATGTGACCTGCTAAGAGCGCAAGACTCAGCACGACATCATAACGGCCCGATGGAGACCTGCATGAACCTCTGGCAACAAAATTACGATCCGGCCGGCAACATCTGGCTATCGAGTCTTATCGCATCGCTACCGATTCTGTTTTTCTTTTTTGCCCTGATAAAGCTCAAGCTGAAAGGGTACGTTGCCGCGACCTGGACCGTGCTCATTGCGCTCTCCGTCGCTCTGCTGTTCTACAAAATGCCGGTTGACCACGCGCTGGCCTCCGTCATCTACGGCTTCTTCTATGGCCTGTGGCCAATCGCGTGGATTATTATCGCTGCGGTCTTCGTCTATAAAATCTCGGTGAAAACCGGGCAGTTCGACATTATCCGCTCATCGATTTTGTCGATTACCCCGGATCAGCGTCTGCAAATGCTGATTGTCGGTTTCTCCTTCGGCGCGTTCCTCGAAGGGGCCGCCGGTTTTGGCGCGCCGGTCGCCATCACCGCAGCGCTGCTGGTGGGGCTCGGCTTTAACCCGCTGTATGCGGCGGGCCTGTGTCTGATCGTTAACACCGCGCCGGTCGCGTTTGGCGCGATGGGCATTCCGATTCTGGTCGCCGGACAGGTGACGGGCCTCGACAGCTTCGAAATCGGCCAGATGGTTGGCCGTCAGCTGCCGTTCCTGACCATCATTGTCCTGTTCTGGATCATGGCGATTATGGACGGCTGGCGCGGCATTAAAGAGACCTGGCCTGCGGTCATGGTCGCCGGCGGCTCCTTTGCTATCGCTCAGTACCTCAGCTCTAACTTCCTCGGCCCGGAGCTGCCGGACATTATCTCTTCGCTGGTATCGCTGGTCTGTCTGACGCTGTTCCTCAAACGCTGGCAGCCGGTACGCATCTTCCGCTTCGGCGATATGGGCGCATCGCAGGTCGATATGAACCTGGCCCGCACGCATTACACGCCGGGACAGGTGATTCGCGCCTGGTCGCCGTTCCTGTTTCTGACCGCGACGGTGACCCTGTGGAGCGTGCCGCCGTTCAAAGCGCTCTTCGCCCCCGGCGGCGCGATGTACGATTTTGTGATTAATATTTCCGTGCCGTTCCTCGACAAAATGGTGGCCCGCATGCCGCCGGTGGTTAGCGAAGCCACGCCGTACGCCGCGGTCTATAAGTTTGACTGGCTCTCCGCCACCGGCACCGCCATCCTGTTCGCCGCGCTGCTTTCCATCGTCTGGCTGCGCATGAAGCCAAAAGACGCGATCTCGACCTTTGGCAGCACGCTGAAAGAGCTGGCGCTGCCGATTTACTCCATCGGCATGGTGCTGGCGTTCGCCTTTATTTCCAACTATTCCGGTCTATCCTCAACGCTGGCGCTTGCGCTGGCGCACACCGGTCATGCATTTACCTTCTTCTCGCCGTTCCTCGGCTGGCTGGGGGTATTTCTGACCGGTTCGGATACCTCGTCTAACGCGCTCTTTGCCGCGCTGCAGGCTACGGCGGCCCAGCAGATTGGCGTCTCCGATATCCTGCTGGTCGCAGCGAACACCACCGGCGGCGTGACCGGGAAAATGATCTCTCCGCAGTCTATCGCCATCGCCTGTGCGGCGGTCGGTCTGGTAGGTAAGGAGTCCGATCTGTTCCGTTTTACCGTCAAACACAGCCTGATTTTCACCTGTATGGTCGGCGTTATCACCACGCTGCAGGCGTATGTCTTAACCTGGATGATCCCGTGATAGTGATGCCAAAACGCCTTGCCGACGACGTCGCCCGTCGCGTGCGGGCGCTGATTGAAGAACAAAAGCTGGAGGCGGGCATGCGATTGCCCGCCGAACGTCAGCTGGCGGCGCAGCTGGGCGTATCGCGCAATTCGCTGCGCGAAGCGCTGGCGATGCTGGTCAACGAAGGGGTGCTGCTCAGCCGTCGCGGCGGCGGCACCTTCGTGCGCTGGCAGCACGAAGCGTGGTCGGAGCAAAACATCGTTCAACCGCTGAAGACGCTGCTCTCCGACGACCCCGATTACAGTTTTGATATCCTCGAAGCCCGTCACGCCATCGAAGCCAGTACCGCCTGGCATGCGGCGATGCGGGCAACCGATGCCGAAAAAGAGAAAATCCGCCTCTGCTTTGAAGCCACCCAAAGCGAAGACCCTGACCTGGCCTCGCAGGCCGATGTCCGCTTCCATCTGGCGATCGCCGAAGCGTCGCATAACGTGGTGCTGCTGCAAACCATGCGCGGTTTTTTTGACCTTTTACAGTCCTCAGTCAAGGAGAGCCGCCAGCGGATGTATCTCGTCCCGCCGGTCTTCGCTCGCCTGACCGAACAGCACCAGGCGGTCATGGAGGCGATTATCGCCGGTGACCCGGAAGGTGCCAGACAGGCGATGATGGCCCATTTGGGCTTTGTTCACGCCACCATCAAACGCTTTGATGAAGACCAGGCCCGCCAGGCGCGAATTACCCGCCTGCCCGGTGACCATAACGACAATTCCAGGGAGAACTTGTGATGATTATTTCCGCCGCCAGCGACTACCGCGCCGCCGCACAGCGTATCCTGCCACCGTTCCTGTTCCACTATATCGACGGCGGCGCTTACGCCGAGCACACCCTGCGCCGCAACGTTGAGGACCTGTCCGACGTCGCGCTCCGCCAGCGCATTCTGCGCAATATGTCGGACCTGAGCCTGGAAACCACCTTATTCAACGAAAAGCTGGCGATGCCAACGGCGCTGGCGCCGGTGGGGCTGTGTGGGATGTACGCCCGCCGCGGTGAAGTGCAGGCCGCCGGCGCGGCGGATGAAAAAGGTATTCCGTTTACCCTCTCTACCGTTTCCGTCTGCCCGATTGAAGAGGTCGCCCCGACCATTAAGCGCCCGATGTGGTTCCAGCTGTACGTCTTGCGCGACCGCGGTTTTATGCGCAATGCGCTGGAGCGGGCGAAGGCGGCGGGCTGTTCAACGCTGGTCTTTACCGTCGATATGCCGACCCCCGGCGCGCGCTATCGCGATGCTCACTCCGGGATGAGCGGCCCGAACGCGGCAATGCGCCGCTACTGGCAGGCGGTGACCCATCCGCAGTGGGCATGGGACGTCGGGTTAAACGGCCGTCCGCACGATTTGGGCAACATCTCCGCCTACCTCGGCAAGCCGACCGGTCTGGAGGACTATATCGGCTGGCTGGCGAATAACTTCGATCCTTCGATTTCCTGGAAAGACCTTGAGTGGATCCGCGACTTTTGGGACGGCCCGATGGTGATCAAGGGGATCCTCGATCCGGAAGACGCCCGCGATGCGGTGCGCTTCGGCGCTGACGGGATCGTGGTTTCCAACCACGGCGGCCGCCAGCTCGACGGCGTGCTCTCTTCCGCTCGCGCCCTGCCCGCGATTGCCGACGCGGTTAAAGGCGATATTACAATTCTTGCCGACAGCGGTATTCGCAACGGCCTTGATGTGGTGCGGATGATTGCCCTCGGCGCCGATAGCGTGCTGCTGGGCCGCGCTTATCTGTATGCGCTGGCCACGCACGGCAAACAGGGCGTCGCCAATCTGCTGAACCTGATAGAGAAAGAGATGAAGGTGGCGATGACGCTGACCGGCGCGAAAACCATCGGCGAAATCAGCCGTGAATCTTTAGTCCAGAACGCCGATGCGCTGCGGACCTTTGATGCGATCAAAGCGGGAAACGCGGCGGTTATCCCTGACCCTCTCCCACAGGAAGAGGGAACCGTCCGGCAGGCGGGTTAACGTCCTCATCAGGCCATCCGGCTCACAGGCCGGCGCCGGTTTTCTCCCGCTCTCTTTCCGGGAGAGGAGCAGGGTGAGGGTTAACCAAATATCTGCTATTCTGCCCCCCGCAATTAAGGGGGCAGCATGCTTAACATCGTCTTATTCGAACCAGAAATCCCGCCAAATACCGGGAATATCATCCGCCTGTGCGCCAACACCGGCTTCAATCTGCATATTATCGAACCCATGGGTTTTGCCTGGGACGATAAGCGTCTTCGCCGCGCAGGTCTGGATTACCACGAGTTTGCCGCCGTCCAGCGCCATGGTGATTACGCCGCCTTTATTGAAAGCGCAAAGCCGCAGCGCCTGTTCGCCCTGACGACCAAAGGCACGCCGGCGCACAGCGCGGTAAGCTATCAGGACGGCGATTTTCTGCTGTTTGGCCCGGAAACCCGCGGACTGCCGGGCAGTATTCTTGATGCTCTGCCGGCAGAACAAAAAATCCGTATTCCGATGATGCCGGACAGCCGCAGCATGAACCTGTCAAATGCGGTGTCGGTGGTGGTGTATGAAGCCTGGCGCCAGCTGGGCTATCCCGGCGCGGTGCTGCGCAGCTGAGCTCGCTTTCTCCCGGAGGCGGCGCGTAGCGCCTGTCCGGGCTACCAGACAGCGCTCGGTTTTGTAGATACTGTGAACGCCTGCAACCATTTTTAGTTGCCGATACTTTCTCCGGCTC